>CAIVLE010000041.1 GCA_903906635.1 uncultured Burkholderiales bacterium
AATTGCGTGCCTGAGATGGCACTGACTGTTCCGATGACAGACGCATCGATGGTGACACGGCTTGCGTTGCCATTGCCATCATGCGCCACGCGAACACGCTGGCCCATTTGCAGCACGCTGTTGGTGAGCGTGCCGTCGTATTGTTCCGTCACCACCGACGCGTTGGCGTCCTCCAACTCCACGCCATCGACGAACACGCTGCCAAAGCCCGTCACCAAGCCCTGTGCAACCCCGCTGCCCCCGCTGCCAATCGCACTCAGGGAGGTGCCGCCTCCGCCACAAGACATCAACAGCAGGCACACCAGCGACCAAGTGGTGCGCTTGAAAAACGCAAAGCAGGGCTTCAAAAGGAATGGACTTGTCATGTGTTTGCCCCTTCGAGAAGTTGTTTTGCCTCAGGTTCACCGTAACTAAATAGCCCCATCCGAAAGCGATGCGGATGCGCTGTGTGGGCATCTTGTTCGCACAAAGGTGTGGCCGCTTGGACAACTTGTTGTAAGACATGCCCCCACAAATCGTTGGCAAGTAAGTTGAGTTTGTGCATGGATTCTTCGCTGAGCCCATCGGCAAAAACACTTTGCTCTAAAAACTTGCGTGGGCTTTGTTGACTCAGGTTGTGCACGCCGGCTTGCAAGTGATCCGCCACGCTGCCCGCCATGAGTTGCCTGGCCTCTTGGTGCTTGGCATCAGGCACAAATGCACTACGCACCAAATGCACTTCGCCCTCGGTTTCACGAATCACCCCCAAGCGGGTCATCTCTTGGCGCAGTGAGCGGGGGTGGACGTCCTTGGACGTGGCGCGAGCCAAGGACTCAAAAGAGGGGTGGGCTCCGTTCAAGGGCAGGCTGTCGGGGTATTCGTTGTCGCTGAGCCAGCGCGTGACCGCTTGGTTGCTCGGGCTGGGTTTGCTCCACTGGCTGCCATTGGATTTGACTTGGGCCAAGGACAGGGCTGCAGATTCGCGCAATGCACGCACGTCTTTTCGATGCAAGCCCGAGCGCAAACTCAGGGCCGAATCACTGAGTTTGCTATTTTCATGCGCCAGCTCTTGTTGGGCTTGCGCTAAAAAGACGGGCTTGAGTGCTGCTGCAAATTCTGCATAACCCACGCCAGAGCGTATCAACCAAGCCACCAAGGGCTGGGCGATGGCCAAGGCCTCAGGTAAAACAGAATCCTTTTGGGGTGCTGATGGCGTGCTCATGCCTATCAGTATAAATGGGAAATTATCCCATTTATTGTATTTATTGATTTTTTATTGATTTGCTCGTTTTTGTTAAAAACTTAGGGTTTACACCTTGGTGATAATCACTGCATGTTTCGAGGGTCATGAGATGGATGTCGTGTTGTTGTTGAAAGCCGCGGTGATGGGCGTGGTCGAAGGTTTGACGGAGTTTTTGCCCATCTCTAGCACCGGACATTTGATTTTGGCTGGCGCCTTGCTGGGTTTTGACGACGACAAGGCCAAGGTGTTTGACATCGCCATTCAGACTGGTGCTATCTTTGCTGTGGTCTGGGTGTATTGGGAAAAAATTGCCAGCACCGTGCTGGCCTTGCCCTCGCAGCGCATGGCGAGACGGTTTGCCTTGAATGTCTTGATCGCGTTCTTGCCTGCCGTGGTGTTGGGCTTACTCTTTGGCAAATTCATCAAATCGCATTTGTTCACTCCCAGCGTGGTGGCCAGTACGTTCATTGTGGGCGGCTTCGTCATTTTGTGGGCCGAGGGGTGGGGGCGTCGTCATGCGTTGAATGGCACCGAGGAGGCCAGTGATGTACACCCCAACGACCACGCCCGCATCATGAATGTGGAGTCGATGTCGCCTCTGGACGCCTTGAAAGTGGGCTTGGTGCAATGCTTGGCCATGATTCCTGGCACCAGCCGCAGTGGCGCGACCATCATCGGGGGCATGTTGCTAGGGCTGTCACGCAAAGCAGCCACTGACTTTTCGTTTTACTTGGCCATCCCCACCTTGATCGGGGCAGGCGCCTACAGCCTGTACAAAGAGCGCGCCCTGCTGAGCCTGGCGGACGCGCCTATGTTTGCCGTGGGCTTGGTGTTTTCTTTCCTCAGCGCTTGGTTGTGTGTGCGCTGGTTGTTGCGCTACATCGCCACCCACAGCTTCATTGCGTTTGCTTGGTACCGCATTGTGTTTGGCGTGGTGGTGCTGGGCACCGCTGGGTTGGGTTGGGTGAGTTGGGCTGCTTGATGAAAGCCCTTGTGATGCACCAAGCGCCAGCTTAGGCTTGACCCATCAAGTTCAACAAAGCAGCCTCCACGGCCGCCGCACTTGCCAATGGGCGCTCCATCGGAAACAGATGTGTGCCGTCGACCATGGCAATGCGCCCCTGCGTGATGCGGCGGCTGAAATCGAGTCCGACTTGGCGCAACTCTCGCGATTGCAAGCCACCGATCAAAGCCGCCTTGCAGCCAAGCGGGTGTCGCTTGAAATAGCCTTCTAAGTTGTCGGGCAGTGTGAGGTAGATGGCGCTTTCCACGTCGCGCTCAAAACTCAGCACACGACGCAATCCATGAGGGCCAGCCTCCTCGTGTGTGCCGTGGGTCACGTAGTCGCGCAACACCTCAGGGGCCCACTTGGCAAATACCCGCTTGCGCTCAAAGTGCGCCAAGGCCTCGGCGAAGTTGGGCCAACTGGTACGCCGCTTGCGGCTGACGGCCGCGGGTGAGAGCTGCTCGGCGATCGAGAGGCGCTTGCCCACTTTGAGCAAGTTCGCGCGCCACCCCCCCAGCATGGGTGAGTCCAACATCACCACGCCGCGCACCATGGTCGCGATTTTTGCTGCGGCCATCATGCTCAAGATCCCACCCAGGGAATGCCCCACCAAGAAGACGGGAGAGGATTGGGCCAAGGGCGTGACAAAGTCGCTCAGCTCTTGCACCAGATGTGGCCAGTTGTCGCTCACGGGGTAGCGCGGGTTGTGCCCCAATTTCTCGATGGCCTCGACCCCAAACCCGCGTCGCCGCAAGTCGTTGAGCATCACGCCATAGGTGCTGGCCGGAAAGCTGTTGCCGTGCGAGAAGACGATCAGGGGCTTTGTCATGCCGATCAGATCAGACGGTCGTCTGGGGTGCTGATCTTTTTGAGGACTTGCGCACGCACTGCCGGTTTGAGCAGCGGGGTGTTGGTTTGACCGCCGTTCCACAAGGGGTCTTCGATGCCGTCGAACACCTCGCGCAAGCGCTCGCCCCATGTGTTGTGCAACATCTGAAAATAAGGGTTGTGCTCGTCTATGCACACCACTTTGTCGCTTTCAAAGCGGTCGGCCTCGTACACCACCATGTCCAGGGGCAAGCCCACCGACAGGTTGGATTTGAGGGTCGAATCCATGGACACCAAGGCGCACTTGGCCGCCTCGTCCAGTGGTGTGTCGGGGTGCAGCACGCGGTCGAGCACGGGTTTGCCGTATTTGGATTCGCCGATTTGAAAGTATGGCGTCTCCGCCGTGGCTTCGATGAAGTTGCCAGGTGAATAGACCTGAAACAAGCGCATGCCTTCGCCAGCAACTTGGCCGCCAAATATCAGCGACACATTGAAGTCCACCCCGGCCGATTGCAGTGCGGCAGCGTCACGCTCATGGACACGGCGAATGGCCGAGCCCAGCACACGCACGGCGTCAAACATGCTCTTGGCGTTCCAGATGGTGATGGGCTCGCTCTCGGGGGTGTCTTTGAGCTGTTCGACTTGCAAGATTTCGCGCACCGATTGAGAGATCGACAAATTGCCCGCTGACAACAGCACCATGAAGCGATCGCCTGGCTTTTCATAGACGATCATTTTTCGGAAGGTGCTGATTTGGTCCAGGCCCGCGTTGGTACGCGAGTCTGACAAAAAGACCAAGCCAGCTTTGAGTTTGATGCCTACGCAATAAGTCATGACAGTTTTTTGAGTTGGTACAGGGCGTCCAGCGCATCGCGTGGACTCAGTTTGTCGGGGTCGATCTCCGCCAGTTTCGCATGCAGCAAGCTCGGGCCTGCAGGCTCGAGCTCAGGGGGAGAGGAGAACAGATCGACTTGTAGGCGCGAGGCATCGGCGCTTGCTTCGAGCGAGGCCAAGGCATGGCGTGCATGGTTGAGCACCGCGCTGGGCATGCCCGCCAAACGCGCGACTTGAATGCCGTAGCTCTTGCTGGCCGGGCCAGCTTGAATTTCGTGCAAAAACACAATGTGGTTGCCGCTTTCTGCGGCACTCACGTGCACATTCATGGCGGCGCGGTGGTTGGTTGCAAACTCGGTGAGTTCAAAGTAGTGGGTGGCAAAGAGCGTGAAGGCTTGCGTCTTGTCGTGTAAGTGCGTCGCAATGCCACTGGCCAAGGCCAAGCCGTCAAAGGTGGAGGTGCCGCGACCAATTTCATCCATCAACACCAAGCTGTGTGGGGTGGCCGCGTGCAAGATCTGCGCAGCCTCGGTCATCTCCAGCATGAAGGTGGACTGCGCATTGGCCAAGTCGTCTGCAGCACCGATGCGTGTGTGGATGGCGTCAATGGGACCCAAGCGGCAGGTGCTGGCGGGTACATGACTGCCCATGCTGGCCAGCAACACGATCAGCGCGACTTGGCGCATGTAGGTCGACTTACCCCCCATGTTGGGGCCGGTGATGACTTGCATGCGCTGGGTGGGCCCCAGGCGTGTGTCGTTGGCTATGAAGGTTTTGGCCGCACCGCCCGAGGCCACGCCATGGGTTTGGGCCAAGCGCGCTTCCACGACGGGGTGGCGACCCTGGGTGATCTCGATACAAGGCGTTTTGACAAACTCGGGCGCACACCAGTTCAGTGTCAAAGACCTCTCGGCCAAAGCACTCAAGGCGTCCAGGGTGGCCACGGCGCTGGCCAAGCGGGTGAGGGCGGGCACAAACGCTTGCAGCGCATCGAGCAATTGCTCGTACAAAAATTTCTCTCGCGCCAGCGCACGCTCTTGCGCGCTCAGGGCTTTGTCTTCAAAGGCTTTGAGCTCGGGGGTGATGAAGCGCTCGGCGTTTTTCAAGGTCTGGCGACGTCGGTAGTCCTCGGGCACCTTGTCCACCTGGCCTTGCGTGACCTCGATGTAAAAACCATGCACCTTGTTGAACTGCACGCGCAGGTTGGCAATGCCGGTGCGCTCGCGTTCGCGGTTCTCTAGGGCCAGCAAAAAGTCGTCGCAGTTGGTTTGAATGGCGCGTAACTCGTCGAGTTCAGCGTCAAAGCCTTCTCCTATCACGCCACCATCGCGCACCAAGGCGGCTGGCTCGGGCAAGAGCGCACGAGCCATCAGTTGTGCACATTCAGGGGGCATGTTCAGCGCTTGAACCACCGTGTGCAGCAAGGGGCTGGCGCTCAGCAGTGGGGCCAACAAGGGCTGCATTTGCCAGGCTTTGTGCAGGGCCAGGCCAAGAGCCACCAGCTCGCGGGGGCGCACTTGTCGCAGCGCCACGCGCGCGCTGATGCGCTGCACATCGCCCGAGCCCTTGAGTGCTTCACGCAAGGCCTTGTAGCGCGCGCCGTGTTGGGTGTCTTGTAAGGCCGCAATCGCGGCCAAGCGGTGCTGTGCGTTGCTGCGCTCGCGCTCGGGCTCGAGCAGCCAGCGCTTGAGCTCGCGGCTGCCCATGCCCGTCATGCAGGTGTCGAGCAACGAGAACAGGGTGGGGCTGTCTTCACCTCGCAGAGTTTGGGTCAGCTCCAAGTTGCGCCGGGTGGTCAGGGGCAAATCGATCAGCGCGTCGTCGCGAGCCACCTCCACCCGGTGCACGTGGGTCAGGGCACGGCCTTGCGTGTGCTCGGCGTAGCCCAGCAGCGCGGCCGCGGCCGCATGGGCTTGGCCCACGTCTTGGGCGTTCCAGGCGCTGAGAGAGGCCGCCTTCAGGTGCTCCAGTAATTTGCGTGCGCCCAAAGCAGCATCAAACTGCCAGGCAGGACGAATGTGGATGGGCAGGTTGACCTGCTGACACAAGGCCTTGAGCTGCTGCTCAAACGCAGGACTGACTTCGGCGCTGTAAATCACCTCGCTGGGCGCAATGCGGGCCAGCCAGTTGGGCAACTCGTCACTGTCGCATTCGCCCAGATGCACCACACCTTGGGTGATGCTCAACCAAGCCAGCCCACACCCGGCGCGCGCACTTTGGTGCACCGCGAGCACAAAGGCTTCACTTTTGTCAGACAACAAGGCGCTGTCGGTGAGCGTGCCGGGGGTGACCACGCGCACCACCTTGCGCTCAACTGGGCCTTTGCTGGTGGCCACGTCGCCGACTTGTTCGCAAATCGCCACCGACTCGCCGAGCTTGAGCAAACGTGCCAAGTATGTTTCGACAGAGTGAAATGGCACCCCCGCCATCACCACCGGTTGCCCACCTGACTGACCACGCTGCGTGAGCGTGATGTCGAGCAAGCGGGTGGCCTTTTCGGCATCGGCGAAAAACAACTCGTAGAAGTCGCCCATGCGGTAGAACAACAGCGTGTCGGGGTACTCGGCCTTGAGGCCAAAGTACTGCTGCATCATCGGGGTGTGCGCAGACAAATCTGACATGGCAGCGGTCAGTCTTGAAGACCCTGGCCAGCGTTACAGCGGTGCAGCATCCTCGCCCACGGACGAGATGCTCAAGGTTTTGGCCGACTCGCTCACCGCACGCTTGTCGTCAGCGCTGGCGAACTTGGAGTACTTGCTCAGCAAGGGCACCAATTGGGCATAAATGCGGGGGCTGGCCGCCATGCACTCGCGTTGCGAGAGGAAGTTGGCGTCGCCCGTGAAGTTTCCCACCAACCCCCCCGCCTCGGTGATCAGCAACGCACCTGCGGCCATGTCCCAGGGTTGCAGTCCCAGTTCAAAGAAGCCATCGCTAAAGCCTGCGGCCACATAAGCCAGGTCCAGCGCTGCGGCGCCTGGGCGGCGCAGCCCAGCGGTGCGCTGCATCACCTCGCCCATCAGGCGCAGGTATTTGTCAAAGTCGTCCTCGGGACGAAAGGGAAAGCCAGTGGACAACAAGCACTCGTCCAAGCGGGTGCGTTTGCTCACGCGGATGCGCCGCTCGTTCATGAACGCGCCGCGCCCTTTGGATGCGGTGAACAAGTCATTGCGGCTGGGGTCATACACCACGGCTTGTTCGAGCTTGCCGCGCACTTGCAAGGCAATGCTCACGCAATAAACCGGAAAGCCGTGGATGAAGTTGGTGGTGCCGTCCAGTGGGTCGATGATCCAGATGTGGTCTGCCAACGGGTTGCCATGCTCTGAGCCAGACTCTTCGGCCAAGATGCCGTGGTCAGGGTAGGCGCCAAGCAAGGTGTCGATGATGGCGCGTTCGCTGGCATGGTCGACTTCGGTGACAAAGTCATTGACTTGCTTTTGCGAAATGCGAACGGCCTCCACATCCAGCGCTGCGCGGTTGATGATGGCACCAGCGGCGCGTGCGGCCTTGATGGCCACGTTGATCATGGGATGGAGTGTGGACGACATGGATTGTGAGAAGAGCTGACCCGACAAAGGGGCGAATGAACAGACCCGGCGATGCGGGCGGCGACAATAAACCATATTTTACGCCTCCGCCACCCAGACTGCCCATGCACACCCGCTTCATTCTTTTAAACACCAGCCACGCCGGCAACGTGGGGGCCAGCGCACGCGCCATGAAGGTCATGGGGTTCACCGATTTGGTCTTGGTCGCCCCCCGCTGGGACAATGTGTTGCGCCGTGAAGAAACCATCCAGCGCGCCAGTGGTGCCTTGGATGTGCTCCACAACGCCCGCATCGTCGCCACGCTCGATGAGGCGCTCGAGGGCATCAGCCACCTGTGTGCCACCGCCATGACGCCGCGTGACTTTGGCCCGCCCACCCTGGAGCCTCGCAGCCACTTTGCGGCCCTGGCCGCGTCCCAGGCGCACAACCCGCAGCAAGGGGTGGCGTTTTTATTTGGCTCGGAGCGCTTTGGCATGCGCAACGAAGATGTGTACCGCTGCCACACCTGTTTGCGCATTCCCAGCGACCCCCAGTTTGGCTCCCTCAACCTCGGGGCGGCGGTGCAGGTGCTCGCCTACGAATGGCGCATGGCTTTGGGAGGTTTTACGCTGCAAGAGGCCATGCCAGCAAGCGAGCTGGCAGATGCTGCAC
Source organism: uncultured Burkholderiales bacterium (assembly GCA_903906635.1). Classification (GTDB taxonomy): domain Bacteria; phylum Pseudomonadota; class Gammaproteobacteria; order Burkholderiales; family Burkholderiaceae_C; genus Limnohabitans. The sequence goes on from CAIVLE010000041.1 coordinate 8,087, forward strand.
AGGTGGGCGGCTTGCTGTCGCACTGGCAGCAAGCCTTGACGGCCATTGGGTTTTTAGACCCCGAGTCGCCTAAAAAATTGATGCCACGCTTGAACCAGTTGTTCAACCGCGCGCAACTCACACAAGAAGAAATCCACATTTTGCGAGGTGTGGCCAAAGCCATGGCGCAAGCTGGCAGCGACAAACGATAGACTCAGCGCCTATGTTTTCACGCCTTCGCTCCGACGTTCAATGCATCCTTGACCGCGACCCCGCTGCGCGCAGCCGCTGGGAGGTGCTCACCTGCTACCCCGGTTTGCACGCCTTGGTATTGCACCGCTTGGCCCACGCCTGCTGGGGTTGGGGCTTGCGGTGGTTGGGGCGATTCATCTCCAACCTCTCACGCTGGTTGACTGGTATAGAAATTCACCCTGCAGCCAAGATCGGTGAGCGCGTGTTTTTTGACCACGCCATGGGCGTGGTGGTGGGCGAGACTGCCGAAATTGGCGACGGCTGCACCATCTACCAGGGCGTGACCTTGGGCGGCACTTCGCTCTACAAAGGCACCAAGCGACACCCCACGCTGGGCAGAGATGTGGTGATTGGCGCAGGTGCCAAAGTGTTGGGTGGCTTCACGGTGGGCGATGGTGCCAAGGTGGGCAGCAACGCCGTGGTGACCAAACCCGTGCCCGCGGGTGCCACAGCCGTGGGCAACCCCGCGCGCATCATCCAGGCCGAGTCGGATGCCAAACGCGAAGAAGCGGCGTCAAAAATGGGGTTTTCAGCCTACGGGGTGACGCAAAATGACGACCCCTTGAGCCAGGCCCTGCGCGGGCTGATTGACAGCGCGGCCGGCCAAGAGCACCAAATTGCCTTGCTCTGGCAAGCGATCGAAAAGCTCTCAACTTCCAAGGTCTCGCCCCAAGACTGTGTGCCCAGCGACGCGGCGCGTCTTGAGCACTTCGAAGCGGCGCGTATCAACCAGTTGCTGGACTGACGCGTGGGCTTTACACCCGCTTGGATTTGATCGCAGTTTTAGGCCGCCAGCCTTTGCAAAACGCATCACGCGTTTCCATATAGGGCCCGCCGATCAGGTCAATGCAATACGGCACGGCGGCAAAGATGCCGTCCACCAACTGCTGGCCCTGGGCGTCCTTCAGGCCGCCCAAGGTCTCTTGGATGGACTTGGGCTGGCCAGGCAAGTTGATGATCAGGCTCTGGCCCCGTATCACCGCGACTTGGCGCGACAAGATGGCGGTTGGCACAAAACGCAAGCTGATTTGGCGCATTTGCTCGCCAAAGCCCGGCATCTCTTTGTCGGCCACGGCCAAGGTGGCCTCGGGGGTCACGTCCCGCAATGCCGGGCCTGTACCTCCGGTGGTTAGCACCAAGGAGCAACCGGCATCGACCAGCTCGATCAGGGTTTGGCTGATGGTGGCTTGTTCGTCTGGAATGAGCCGAGCGAGGTAGTCGATAGGGTTGAACAAGGCCTGGCCCAGCCAGTCGCGCAAGGCGGGCAGGCCCTTGTCTTCGTAGGTGCCGCTGGAGGCGCGGTCGCTGATGGAGACAATCCCTACCTTTAGGGTGTCGCAGCGTGCATCGGGCGTGGGCAAATCGGTGGATGTCATGGTTTGTAACTCTCGCTGTCTTGGGGCTCTGGGGTGCGGGCCGCCTCCTCAGCCTCATTGAGCGCGGATTTGACGAGTTGAAAAACGTCACGGTACGCACGCCCTTGGCGTGGCAGCAGGCCTTTGGCGACATCGGCTTTGGAGGTGGTGTCGTCTTTGCGGGCTTGGCGAACCAGCGCGCGCAGCTGCTGGCTGTCGGTGCTGGGGTGGGCCAGCATCCACTCTGACAGGGCGTTGTCGTCTTGAATCAAACGGTCACGCCAGTGTTCGGCCAGGTGTAGGGCCAAGGTGTCGCGGGTGCTGCCCATGCGCTGCTCGTTGAGGGTCTCGCGCATGGCAGCCACCGAGTCTTCGCTGAGCTTGCGCATCAGCTTGCCCACGTACTGCATTTGGCGACGCTTGCCCTCAAAGTTGGTGATCCGCCGCGCTTCGGCCATCGCCTCGCGCAGTTGATCGCTCAAATGGCCTTGAAGTTGCAGCCGATCCAACAAATCGATTCGCAAGGTCAGCAGTTCCACGCCCAGGTCTTGCCGCTCGTCGCTTTCGCGTTTTTTATCGGTGCGGCTGGCACTGTCGGTGCCTTTGAGTTCGCGTTTGAGCTCCAGATCGAGTTCGCTGCCTTCGGCCACAAATTGGCCGCGAACGAAGTAACCTTTTTTGGGTTTGCGTGACATAAAAAGAGGGGGTCCAAAGCGGTCGGCTTGCCCTTCAACACAAAGGGAAACACAGTGGCAAGTATCATAGCCCTCGATATGAGCAAAGCCACCCCCACACCCTCTCGCGTCTCTTTGAGCTCCGCCCACCCCTTGCGCCAGGGCTTTAGTTTCAGCCGTGATCAATTCGAAGAATTGGTTGATCTGGCGCTGGGACATGCCAAAAAACTTGGCGCCACCGATGCGGGTGCAGAGGCCTCGGAAGGCAGTGGTTTGAGCGTCTCGGTGCGCAAGGGCGAACTAGAAAACGTGGAGCGTAACCGCGACAAATCCTTGGGTGTCACGGTGTATGTGGGGCACCGCCGCGGCAATGCCAGCACCTCTGATTTTTCTAAAGCCGCCGTGCAGCGCACCGTGCAAGCGGCCTACGACATTGCGCGCTTCACCGCCGAAGACCCCATGGCGGGCTTGCCCGACGAACAAGACATTGCCAAAGACCACCCCGAGTTGGATTTGTTTCACCCCTGGGCCCTCACCAGCGAGGAGGCTGCACAGTTGGCCCTGCGTTGCGAAGAGGCTGCACTGCGCACCAGCAAACGCATCACCAACAGCGAAGGCGCTGCGGTCTCGGCCCAGCAAAGCCATTTTTTCAGTGCCCACACCCACGGCTTTCGCGGGGGCTACGCCAGCTCGCGCCACAGCCTGTCTGTGTCACCCATCGCCGGCAAGGGCGACGGTATGCAGCGCGATGCTTGGTACACCTCCATGCGCTGCGCGGATGAGTTGTCTTCGCCTGAAGCGGTGGGCCGCTACGCCGCCGAGCGCGCCTTGAGCCGCTTGAAGTCTCGCAAGATCGCCACCACCCAATGCCCCGTGTTGTTCGAGTCGCCTGTGGCGGCGGGCTTGTTGGGCGGGTTTGTGCAGGCCGTCAGCGGCGGCGCGCTCTACCGCAAAAGCACCTTTTTGCTCGACTCCTTGGGCAAGCGCGTGTTTCCCAAGCACATCGACATCCTGGAGGACCCGCATGAGCTGCGTGGCAAAGGCAGCTCACCCTTTGATGACGAGGGCGTCACCACCCGGGCCAGACGCGTGGTCGATGCCGGTCGCGTGCAAGGCTATTTCTTGAGCACCTACTCGGGGCGCAAACTGGGAATGCCCACCACGGGCAACGCGGGTGGCTCACATAACCTGGTCATGAGGTCGCGGCTGACGCAGGCAGGTGACGACTTGGATGCCATGCTCAAAAAGCTGGGTACCGGCTTGTTTGTGACCGAGATGATGGGGCAAGGTGTCAACTACGTCACTGGAGACTACTCGCGCGGCGCCAGTGGGTTTTGGGTGGAAAACGGCCACATTGCGTTTCCGGTGCAAGAAATCACCATTGCGGGCAACCTCAAAGACATGTTCCAGGGCATTCAGGCCATTGGATCGGATGCCTACACCATGGGTGCCAAGACCATCGGCTCGGTTTTGATCAATCGCATGAAAATCGCGGGCAGCTGAGCGAGTCCCCCCCCCTTTTTGGATCTCCCCCCCGTCGCACAGGCGGCGTGATACCTCGCCCTTGAGGAATCCCCGTTCGTCACTGCGCCAATTGAGCGCGTTCACTCAATTCAACCGGTCACTTTGACAAGGCCGGTTTTTTTTTCGTCCATCAGCGATGGAACTTGACTCAGCTGACCCCGCCGCAAAGTTGACCTGTGGCGCTGCGGCTGAAAACCAACGCAAAATAATTGTTGTTTTAGACGTTTTAGATAAATTTAAGATTAAAGTAACAAAATCTTAAAAAAAAACAAAAATAATTTAAAGTTGTTTTTGGTGTTTTTGAGGATGCCGTGTCAGCCACAACGGGTCGATATCGAGCGGTTCACTTTTTGAAATTTCATGGCATGTCTGAAGCTTCACGTTCACAAGAAAAAAACATTGTCCTGATGGCGCCTTCGTCAGATGAATCGATGAAGTCCTCGTTGTGGGGATTGCTCAAGGACGGCCCCAGCCTGCCAAGCACTGCGCCAGTGACAGGGCAAGAACGCATCGCGATGGACAGCATCGTCCCACCGGCGATCCGTGCCCCACAAGTCACTCATGTCACGGTGCAGCAAGATTTTTCTGACCCCTTGGCCGCTCGCAAAGTGCAAGGAATTCCCACAGCTAAGGCCCCCAAAGTCAGCCATCCACTAGACCAAGATGACCTCGTTCTCACGACCCCGCAGCGCGATGCGTCGCAGTGGCAAGTTGTTGACACACAGGCTCAAACTTCCAGCCCGTTCCTGCTGAGTCTCGCCCAGCCCGATGGCAAGGATCAGGTGTTGGTTGCCCAAGTGGAATCGGCTTTGGTGGGTGCTGCTTCCGACACGACTTCAGCCATACTTGCCGCCCAAGACGCGACCCATACAACAAGCGATCAAGAAGAAAAGGACGATGACAAGTTTTGGCTGCTGACTTTTTGGGGAGGAACCCTGGTTGGGGTTTTGCCGTTGCTGGTCTTGTCAGGTGGTTTCACAAACGGCAGTCCTAGTTCGGGTGCCAGTAACGTGTCATCCCCCACCGCGCCCACCATCACCAGTCTGACAGACGATGTGGGCACCATCACTGGCGTGGTGGCCAATGGGGGGCGCAGCGATGACACGCAACTGGTGGTGCGCGTGAGCTTGACGGGTACCGGGGCGTTGGCCAATGACAGCGTGCAGCTGTACGACAACACCAGCCCCATAGCAGGAGTGGTGACGCTCAGCGCCACCAACATCACCAACGGGTGGGTGGATATCACCACCAACACGCTCACTAACGCAACCAGCTACGCCTTCAACGCCAAGGTCACTGACGCGGCAGGTCACGCCAGTGCGGCGTCTTCGAATTACACGGTCACGATCGACACCACAGCGCCGTCGGCGCCCAGCATCACCAGTCTGACAGACGATGTGGGCACCATCACGGGCGTGGTGGCCAATGGGGGGCGCAGCGATGACACGCAACTGGTGGTGCGCGTGAGCTTGACGGGTACCGGGGC
>CAIVLE010000042.1 GCA_903906635.1 uncultured Burkholderiales bacterium
GAACTTCACTTCTATTCTCATGAGCGTTTGTATGTCAGTTAAGACATAGTTCCGAAGAACTTGGCAATCGCCATCAAACGCCCACGCTTATCGGCTGTATTTTGTTAAGGATCTAACTCAATCTCTTGAGTAACTACGCTGCGATCAGCGAAGCCTTGCAGTATACAACGATTTTTGTCGCTGCGTAAAAAAAATTTAATTTTTTTACTGCTGACTGTTTTAGCACCTCGGGACTTGCCCTGCATGCTTATTCCAGCCAAGCCCAAAAGTATAGCACCTTTTTTTCGCCTGGGGTGATTTTTTTACTTTGGCCCAAGTTCTTCGCTCTCACCTCATACACGACTTGATTGTTGGGTGCTCCACACAAAGACACACCAGGGGGCATCGATAATCAACCATGTCTCTTATTACCTTACAGCAAGCCCAACTCTCATTTGGGCACGTCGCACTGCTAGACCGCGCAGAGTTTTCCCTAGAACCCCTTGAGCGGGTTGGCCTCATTGGGCGCAATGGGGCTGGTAAGTCTTCTTTGTTGAGGATTCTTGCGGGCATGGAAAAGCCCGACGATGGCGACATGCGCGTTCAACAAGGACTACGCGTCACCTATGTCGCGCAAGAACCCCTGCTAGACGGCGCCAACACAGTCTTTGAAGCTGTCAGCTCCGGGCTGTCTCGCGTGATCGCATTGATTGAACAGTACTCACTTGGGGAAGGGGACTTGAATGCCATTCAAAATGAGATAGAGGTGTTCGATGGCTGGAACTGGGAGCAACGCGTTCAAGAAACGCTGCACCGCTTGCATTTAGACCCCGAAGCACGCATCAGCGCTCTGTCTGGGGGCACAGCCAAACGCGTGGCCTTGGCTCAAGCCCTTGTAACGGCCCCAGATGTGTTGTTGCTGGATGAGCCCACCAACCACCTGGACCTCGACAGCATTGAGTGGCTAGAGGGGCTACTCATTGACTTCAAAGGCAGCGTCGTGACCATCACCCACGACCGTACGTTCTTGGACCGGGTCGCCACACGCATTGTTGAATTAGACCGTGGTCACTTGTTGTCTTACCCAGGAAACTTCGCCCAATACCAAATTCAAAAAGAGGAACAACTCAACCAAGAGGCCGTCATCAACGCCAAGGCAGACAAAATGTTGGCGGGCGAAGAGGTTTGGATTCGCAAAGGTGTTGAAGCACGTCGCACGCGCAGCCAAAGTCGCATTGCGCGACTCGAAGCGCTGCGGGCAAGCCGCGAAGCCCGGCGTGATGCCGTGGGTCGCGTCAAACTTGACGTGGCAAGTGGCGCGCAAAGCGGCAAAATCGTCGCTGAGCTCACCGAGATCAGCAAAGCATTTGACAGCAAGATCATTGCGAACAACTTTTCAGCCACCTTTTTGCGCGGCGACAAGATTGGCTTGATCGGCCCCAACGGCGTGGGCAAGAGCACCTTGCTCAAGATGATCTTGGGAGAGATCGAACCTGACAGCGGAAAAGTACGTCAAGGTGCGAATTTGCAAGTGGCCTACTTTGACCAAATGCGCAATGCCTTGGACATGAATGCCACACTCGAGGACTTCATCAGCCCGGGCAGCGAGTGGATTGAGATTGGGACCCAACGCAAGCACGTCAAGAGCTATCTTGACGACTTTTTATTCTCGCCAGCACGCGCCACATCACCCGTGCGCTCGCTCTCAGGGGGCGAGCGAAACCGACTGCTACTTGCACGCCTTTTTGCAAGGCCAGCCAACGTATTGGTCTTGGATGAGCCCACCAACGATCTCGACATCGACACCTTGGAATTACTCGAAGAGCTGCTGCAAACCTACAAAGGCACGGTCTTTATCGTCAGCCACGACCGCGCTTTTTTGGACAACGTCGCCACCAGCACGCTGGTGTTTGAAGGCACGCCAGACAATCCGGGGTTTTGGCGCGAATACGAGGGCAGCGTGCAAGACTGGCTGATCCAATCCGCTCGAACACGCGGATTGGCCGCAAATGGAAACGCAGCTGTGGCAGACACAAAGCCCGTGACAACCACGACTGCCTCTGCTGCCAACAAAGCGGCTAACGCCACCTCGCCTAAGCCGCGCAAGCTCAGCTACAAAGAACAACGCGAGCTCGATGCCCTGCCAGAGCTCATCAGCTCACTGGAGGCAGAACAAAAACAAACACAAGCAGCACTGGCAGACCCCCAGGTCTATGCCGGTGACCCCGCACGCGTGGCCCAACTGCATGCGCGTGATGGCGAAATTGAAACCGCCCTCATGCACGCACTTGAGCGCTGGGAAATGCTTTCATCCCCCACCTGAGACAACATCCATGGGACAGCTCTACCTTGTGCGACATGGCCAGGCCTCTTTAGGCGCCAAAGACTATGACCAGCTCAGCCCCTTAGGGGCACTCCAAGCGCAGCGCTTGGGGGAACATTGGCGCGCCCAAGGATTGCGCTTTGATGCCGTTTACACCGGAACCCTCAAGAGTCACACCCAAACCTTGCAAGGCATCGTGCAAGGCCTGGGCCAGACGCATCACGAAACCTTATGGCCCGGCTTGAATGAGTACGACAGCGAGGCCGTCATTCGCTGCGTGCACTTTGGCCCCCTGATCAAACCGACCACGCCTGAGGGCTATCGCAACCACTTTCGTCTGTTACGTCAAGGCCTCCAAGCCTGGATGACAGGCCAAGCCCAACCCGAGGGCATGCCGAGCTACGAAGCGTTCTTGAAAGGAATCACCGGTGCACTCGATCACATACGCGAGCAGCACGAGGGCCGCGTGCTGGTGATCTCAAGTGGTGGTCCCATCTCCATGGCCGTGGGTCATGTCTTGAATTTGCCCGTGGACAGCATCATCGAATTGAACCTGCGCCTGCGCAACAGCGCGGTGTGTGAATTCAACTTCAACCCCAAGCGCCACAGCCTGCTGTCATTCAACACCATCCCCCACCTAGAGACCCCAAGCCACCAGGAGTGGATCACCTACGCTTGAGGCAAGGGTCCTAAGGTTGACAAAGGCAAGGCGATCAGCTCTTGAAGCAACCGCGCCAATTGCTCACCCGCACTGGCAACCAAGGCTTGTCCCTTGGCGGCTGTAGCCGCAGCAGCATTGCCTGCTGCCCCCTGGGGGTTGTAGTCCTGCATATGCCACCCCAACTTGGCGCTTTTTCCATCCCCCAGCACCGCATACGAGGCGGCGCGCAAGCGAGACGTTGAGTCAAAGTTTTGGACAAAGCTCATCTTGACGGTCTCGGGGGCCAGCGCCAACATCATCGACGTCTCCACGTCACCCGCGTGCACGCCAAATCGCAGTTCATCTGCAGAAAAAGGCTGCATCGCCTGAGCATCCAGAGGCAAGTTGTACCAACTGCTGGTGTACACCAGCAAGCCATGCTGGCCCCGCAGCTCTCGCGCCACCACGTCCATCAAGCCCACATTGCCGCCGTGCGCATTGAACAAAAGCAATTTCTTAAATCCTGCACGAGCCACCGATGCGCCAATGTCGCACCACAGCTGTATCACCGTCTGGGGTGACAAGCTCAAGGTCCCCGCAAATGCCATGTGCTCGGTGCTCAACCCAAGGCTTTGGGTGGGCAACACCCACACCGGATCTTGCTCAGCCAAATGGGCCAACGCGGCGCTCACAATCCCCTCCACCAGCACGGTGTCCACGCACAGTGGCAAATGCGGCCCATGCTGCTCTGTGGCCCCCAGGGGCAGCACAGCCACAGCGCGTTCAGGATCGAGCGAGGCAAATTGCGAGGAAGACAGATTGGCCCAGCGGTGCAAAGCCTGCGCAGCGGCGTCAAAAGGAGGGTGAGTGGCGTGCATGCCCACATCTTATCGGCTGCCTCGTTACCATTCCCCCATGCTCGACAACTCTCGTGACCCTTGTTCGTCCATCCTCACACGCCTAGGGCGGGTGATGCGGCGCCCCATGCTGCTCCTCCTAGGCCTGGTTTGGGGGGCCTCGGCTTGGTGCCAAGGGTCTGTCGTCACCACGCCACAAGTTCGCGCCGAATTGGTGGCACATGCCCCCTCAGGCGTACAAACTGGACAAGCCTTGTGGGTGGGCTTGTTGTTGCAGCACCAACCCGGCTGGCACACCTACTGGCGCAACCCGGGTGACTCGGGTCTGCCCACGCAGCTTGACTGGGACCTTCCCGCAGGAGTCCAAGCCGGCCCCATCGCTTGGCCACTGCCCCACAAATTACGTGCTGGCAGCCTCACCAACTACGGCTATGACCACGAGGTCTTGCTCGCCGTGCCTTTGACACTTTCAAAGGACTTCAGGCCCAGCGCAACCCTAGAGATTGCGTTGCACGCCAACTGGTTGGTCTGTCGGCTCGAATGCATTCCCCAAGAAGGTGACTTTCGGGTGAGCCTGCCTGCACGCACCAGCCACGCGCCCATGTCTGGGGCGTTTGAAGCCGTCTTTGCCCAGCAACCGCGCCCCTTGAAGCTCACCGCGCCGCGGATCCACTTTGAGATCGAAAACCAAACACAGTTCATCACGCTGCAAATCAGTGATTTGCCCGCGGCACTTCAAGGCCACCGTTTGGAGGTCTTCCCTGAAACGCCCGAGATCTTGGAGCCCTCTGCTGATCAACACCCCTTGGCCAGCCAGTCATGGCAAGGCGCGAAATGGAGCGCCAGGCTGGCGTCGCCAAGTTACCGAGACTGATGTTTCTGGCCGACAAAAGCGCTCCCTGGCCGGATGCGTTTAAAGACGAGGTTACCGGCGAAGGCGATAGAGGAAAACGCATCGC
>CAIVLE010000043.1 GCA_903906635.1 uncultured Burkholderiales bacterium
GACGACTATGTGAACTACGTACAAGAGTTCATCCGCTACTTGCAAAAACACTATGGCAATTGCCACATCATGAGCGTGTGCCAACCCACGGTGCCGGTCTTGGCGGCAGTCTCTTTGATGGCCAGCCGCGGCGAAAAAACACCGCTGAGCATGACCATGATGGGTGGGCCCATTGACGCCACCAAATCGCCCACTGCGGTCAACAACCTGGCCATGAACAAGAGCTTTAGCTGGTTCGAAAACAATGTGATTTACCGCGTGCCCGACAACTTCCCAGGTGCAGGCCGTCGCGTCTACCCAGGCTTTTTGCAGCACACTGGCTTTGTGGCCATGAATCCGGATCGCCACTTGAAGAGCCATTACGACTACTTCAAAGACCTGATCAAAGGCGACAACTCCAGCGCCGAGTCACACCGCCAGTTCTATGACGAGTACAACGCGGTGCTCGACATGGATGCCGACTACTACTTGGAGACCATCCAGACCGTGTTCCAAGAGTTCAAACTGGTTCGTGGCACTTGGTACGTCAAGTCTGAACAAGGACAGCTGGAGTTGGTGCGCCCGCAAGACATCCGAGGTACCGCGCTGCTGACCGTTGAAGGCGAGCTCGACGACATCTCAGGCTCAGGCCAAACGGTGGCGGCACACGACTTGTGCACAGGTATCGTGCGTCAAGAGCAGCACCACTTGGAGGTGCCAGGTGCAGGCCACTACGGCATCTTCAGTGGTCGGCGCTGGCGCGACGTGGTGTACCCGCATGTCAAGCGCTTCATCTTGGAGCATCAAAAAGCGGCTTTCCCCAAATCAGCCGCGGCCAAATCGGCCAACAAACCCAGTGCGCCCACCCAGCCCAAAGTAGCGCGCCCGGCAGCCAAAAAAGTGGCTGTCAAGACCAACCCAACGGCCCCTAAGGCCGCAGTGGCCGTGAAAAAAGTGTCTGCGCGCACGGCCTCCAAGTCTGTTGCAGCCAAGCCCGCAGCCAAGAAAGCTGTGCGCGCGAAGACGTGAGTCTGGTTGAGCGTCTCAACGACGCTTTGCCGCAAACGCAGTGCACGCGCTGCGGCTACCCCGACTGCCGCAGTTACGCCCAGGCCATGGCCCAGGGTGAGGCCGCCACCAACCAATGTCCTCCTGGAGGCCAGGTAGGTGTTGAACGCTTGTCATCCCTCATGGGCCAAGCAGCCCTGCCACTGAGTGCTGAGCACGGCGTGGAGGGTGCGCGGCAGATGGCCGTGATCGACGAGGCCTGGTGCATTGGCTGCACGCTGTGCATTGCGGCGTGCCCCACCGACGCTATCTTGGGCGCCAACAAACGCATGCACACCGTCATCGAAGCCTACTGCACAGGTTGCGAGCTGTGTATTCCGGTGTGTCCTGTGGACTGCATCCAACTCGAACCCGTTGAGCCAACCCTCACGGGCTGGGCCGCTTGGTCAGCCGAGCAAGCAAGCCAAGCCCGAGCACGCTACGACTGGCACCAGCAACGCGCTGCCCGTGAGGCACAAGACAACGCGCAGCGGCTGCAAGCCAAAGCGCTCAAAAAACTTGCCGATTTGCCTGCCCATACCCATGGTGCCGAGGGGGCCGGTAGCGCGCCTGAAGTGGACCGCAAACGCGCCATCATCGAGGCGGCCTTGGCCAAAGCCAAAGCACGCGCGCACAACTGAACGGCCCCAGATGGGGCCGATTCAAACGCTGGCACAGGCGTTTAGCGCCTGCTCGCTTTACTCGATGCGTGCGCCCGAGGCCTTCACAATTTGACCCGCCGTGTCCCAGTCTGCTCGCAGCACTCGCGCAAATTCATCCGACGACATCGCCCCCGGCTCAACCCCCAGTTTGGTGAACCGCTCTTGCACCACCGGATCCGCCAATACCTTGGCCATGGCCGCATTGAGCCGCTCCACCTCGGCCCTAGGGGTGCCTGCAGGGGCCAACAAGCCAAACCATGAATCGAACTTGAAACCCGGCAAACCCGCCTCGGCCACCGTGGGCAACTCTGGCATGAACTTGGAGCGCTGGCTGCCGGTGTAGGCCAACAATTTGATGCGTGGGTCTTGGCGAAATCCCGCCACACCAATCGTGGCCGAGGTCACGCCCTGCACGCGTCCTGCCAACACTTCATTGACCGCGTCGCCGGTAGACTTCATCGGAATGTGCTGCATGCTGGCCCCGGCTTTGGCCAAGAAAGACGCCATGCCCAAATGCGTGGCGCTGCCGTTGCCCGCTGACGCGTAGTTGAATTGATCGGGTTTGGCTTTGATCGCGCGCATGTAGTCACCCAAAGTGCTCACGCCCATGTTGGCAGGCGCGGCCACCACATAACCAGAGTAGCCCAACAAGGCCACGCCCACAAAGTCTTTCAAGGGGTCGTAAGGCAACTTGGCATACAAATGCCCAGCCAAGTTGTGGCTGGCTGCAGCCAACACCAAAGTGTTGCCATCAGCCAGCGCATGGGCCACTTGGGCTGTGCCCACGGTGCCACCGGCTCCCGCTCGGTTTTCCACCAGCACCGTGGCACCCAGCGCTTGACCCAACTCATTGTGAAAGGTGCGCGCCAGCGTGTCTTGCACCGCACCGGGCCCAAAGGGCACCACCAAGTGCACCACGCGCTGGGCCCAAACTGAGCCTAAAGTGCAGGCGCTCCATGCCAGAACCAGCGTCAGGCGACGAAGTGTGTTGAGAGAAGACATGACCATCCTTGTTGAATGAATTAAAACGGATCTGGGTTGTCTCGCATGCACTCAGTCGCAGCACGACACCCCACTTCAAGCCCCTCAGGGGCGCGCCAGCCAACGCTCCACCAAGCGCACAAAGTAGCTTGCCCCCACCGGAATGATGGCGTCATTGAAGTCAAACGAGGTGTTATGGATCACACAAGCACCGGGCCCGTGGTCGGGCATGCGGTGGCCCCCATCGCCATTGCCAATGAAAGCGTAGCAACCGGGCTTGGCGCGCAGCATATGGGCAAAGTCTTCGGCGGTCAGCACGGGCTCAAAGGCATCGTTGACGTCGTGCTCGCCCACGATCTCGCGCATCACGTTGGCGGCAAACTGGGCCTCGAACGCATGGTTCACCACGGGAGGTGAGGCCCGCACGAAGCTCACCTCAGCCTCGCAGCCATGAGCCAGCGCCGTGTGTTGTGCCGTACGCCGCAGCGCCGCTTCCAACAGGTCCAAGGCGTGGTCAGAGAAGGTGCGCACCGTGCCCCCCACCCAAGCCACATCAGGAATCACATTGGGCGCGCCGGAGCCTTGAATTTGCGTGACCGCTAGCAGCACTCGCTCACGCGAGTCGATCACCCGAGGTACCAAGGTTTGTAACTGCTGCGCCAAATTGATGGTGGCTGCCACCGGGTCGGTGCCGGTGTGCGGCATGGAGGCATGGGTGCCACGCCCGCGCAGCGTGACGCGCCAGGTGTTGCTCGACGCCATCAGCGCACCGTGGTTGAGTGCAAATGATCCAGCCTTGGC
>CAIVLE010000044.1 GCA_903906635.1 uncultured Burkholderiales bacterium
CTGGGCATACACACGGGCCACGGTATCGGGCAAACCGCCTGCAGCATGCGTGATGATGAATTTGATCGGCTTATTCGGATAGGCCTGCGCTTGTGCCCACGCAGCGGGTGCGAGCAGCGCCATACAGGGCAGCGCAAGCAAGCCGGCAAGCAAAGTCTTTCGACGCGCAAGGGTGAGAGGGTTCATGAAGGTCTCCAAAAAAATATTCAAGTCAATCCAAATCGGCGGCTTCTAGCAGCGACACCGGGTCGCCGTAGAGACTGGCCGCACGCACGACCTCGGGGTCGCGCAACGCGCACAAAAAGCCTTGGTCAATCAGGGTGTTCTCCCCCGCTTTGACTGTGGCGTCGAGTATCACCAGATCTTGGTGGACCGGGGGCTCTTCCCAGTCCGGCATGTGACGGCGAATCCAATCGCTGGGCTTTGCCAAGTCAATGCCAAAGTGCAATGCCCCGGGTGCATTCGAGCCTGCAGGGTAGATTTGGTGGCGCGCTGCCTGGGGGTTGAACCCACAACCGCCCCCTTCAATCAATTTGCCACCGATCAGCATCTCTCGCAGCAAAGCCGCCTCGCGCGAGACGCCGCGCACTTCGGTGACAAACCGGTTCTTGAACACCACGGCAATGTCCTCAGCAAATGCTTGATCAAAGCCAATTGCGCCCTGTGGGTAAAGCACCCCGTCAATGGCGATGTGTGCATCGGTGTCGTTTTTCATCGCCGTGCTGTCCCAGAAATTGGGACCATGGGTGGGCAAGTAATGCACGTAACACCCCGGCTCATCGGCCTTCATTTTTCCGCGCCAGCGGTTGCCCGCAAACATGGCGTCGCGCATCGCTGCGGTGTACGGAATGCGCAAATCGGAGCCGCGCGCATCGGTGAATTGCAACTCAAAGTCTTGGTTGCGTGGAAAACGTTTTTCAGTGGCTCGGATGATTTCACCCACCAAATCCACGGGGAAGCGCGCTTGTGCGCTGTGCAGCAAATCAAGATCACGAAAGTACGTGATCTTCACCCAACGCTGCCCGGCCTTGCGTTGCGCGACATTGAACGGATCTTCGATCGAGCAAAACCACGTGGACACCACAAACTGGGCCGACGCGATGAGGGGCTTGACCTCTTCGGGCACGCTCGCCAAACGGGTATGAGGGGCCATGTACAGGTTAAAAGAGGCACCACGCGATTGACACAGTCCCTGAATCGCCTGAATCACCGCCGGGTCAAGCAATGGGTCAACCAGCATCAGCAAGCGCTCACCGGGCTTGACCGCAAAGACTTGAAAGAAGTTGTCCAGCGCTTGGAAGTACTGGCTCGTGCCCACTGTCTTGGCGGGTAACTGGGGGGCTTTGGCGTTGAACTGCATGGTCATGGTCTCCAAGATCAATCGACTTTGGCTCCGCTCTCGCGAACCAATTTGGCCCACATAGGGAACTCACGTGTGATGTGCGCTGTGTGCTCTTGGGGCGTGCCTGCTATGGGCTCTGCCCCGCGCGCGCGCAAGCGCTCCACCACATCCGGATCCGCCAACGCACGGTTGAGCGCGGCATTGAATTTCTCCACCACCACGGCGGGGGTTCCTGTAGGCGCATAGACACCATCGCTGGCGACCAAATCAAAGCCCTTGAGTCCTGATTCATCCAAGGTCGGCAAATCGGGCAAGCTGGGCACGCGTTGCTTGGCCGTGACAGCCAGTGCACGCAACTTACCGGCTCGCACCTGTGGCATCAAGTTGGCCGTGAGGTCAATCATGATTTGCACATCGCCACCCAACAAACCCGTCAAAGCAGGGCCACCGCCTTTGTAGGGAATGTGTTGAATGTCCACATCGGCCATGCGCCTGAAAGACTCACCCGCCATGTGTGAGGTGGTGCCATTGCCTGCCGATGCAAAGGACACCTTGTTGGGGTTGGCCTTCAAATAAGTCACCAATTGCTGGATGTTGGTGACGGGCAAAGTAGGACTCACCACCAACACGGCGGGGATGTAGCTCATGCGGCCCAGTGACACAAAGTCACGCAGCTCAAAGCCCGTTCGTGCATACAACGCATGGTTGATGCCGTGGGTGCCATTGGTGCCGTAAAGCAAGGTGTAGCCATCGGCTGGGGCGCGGGCCACTTGCTCGCCGCCCAAATTACCGCCTGCACCTGGCTTGTTGTCAATCACAATGCTTTGGCCCAAGAACTCAGAGACTTTGGGCATCACGATGCGCGCCAAATTGTCTGCCCCTCCCGCCGGGGGAAACGGCACGATCAGCCGAATGGGACGAGAGGGGTAGCTTTGAGCCCAGGACACTGCGGGCAGGAATGCCAATGCAGAGAGAACGGCGCACGCCAAGCGTCGGTTCATAGAAATGTCCTCTAAAGAGTGTCGATCAAACCGGCGTCGCGATGAACTCTCGCCAGTCCGTTACTTTGGGTATCACGCCCTGGTAAGAGCATACCGTTGAAGGAATGCGCGATTCGCCCACCCCAATAGGGGCTTCCCCCTTGGCAAAGCGCTGCACGGCATCCAACATTTGACGACGGAATTCGACAATCGCCAAGTCACTCGCGCCCAAGCGGTCGTGCGTTCGGTCTGCAATGGGGCCCATGGTGACCCACATGGCCATGTCTTGGTTTGGAATGCCTCGTATGCCGGTGAAGTTGCCCGCTTTCATGGCTTGGCGGTCTTGCAAGAAATGGTTGCTCACATTGCGCAGGGGGTTGAACTGCGCATCCAGATCGACTCCGACTTGGGCACTCAAAAACTGCCGCCACGTCGCCGTCTCTGGGGTGGTGGCTGGGTTTCCCCAGGCAATGAAATGAAAAGCGGTGTGCGTGTCATCGATGGCGGTGTTGATATTGGCCACGTTGTACAGGTTGTTGGGCGGAATCAAGGCCGATGCGGGGGCCACAAACACGGTGGAGCGCACGTACTCGTGGGTGGCTGCGTTGTGAATCGGGCGGCGAATGGCCGCGTACCTGAAGCCATACGCATCGCGCTGGGTTTGCATGCGAGGCGCTTTGTCGGTGGAAGGACGCAACCAGTTGGTGTCGGTGGCTTGGGCACCTGCCACCCTCGCAGGCACCATGTCTGAGGAGTGCAAGCTCGAGCTGTGCGCCGAGTCAATTTGGCCTTCCAAAATTTGCGCCCAGTTGCAGGGAATGATGATCTTGGCGATTGACACCCGCACATCTTTGGTGGGGGCCCAAGGCGGCGGGGTGAACTCGCTCAGGGTGTCTGCTGGGCCCATGTAGGCCCAGACAAACCCGCCCCACTCTTGGGTCGGATACGCGGTGTGTTTGACCTTGCTGGCCATGCCACTGGCCGCAGGTTCTGAACTCATCTCGAGCACGTTGCCCGCCACGTCCATTTTCCAGCCGTGGTAGAGGCAACGCAAGCCACAGTTCTCGTTGCGCCCGTAGACCAGGGACGCGCGTCGGTGTGGGCAATATTCGTCCATGACCCCCACGCGGCCCTCGGTGTCGCGAAACACCACCAAGTCTTCGCCCAGCACGCGCGCACGAATGGGCGTGCCATCGGGCTCGCTCACCTCCTCCAACAAGCACACAGCTTGCCAATGACGTCGCATCAACTGGCCCATGGGTGCGGGACCTTCAACGCGGCACAACAGATCGTTTTCTTCAGGGGTCAGCATGGTCGTCCTCTTTCGTATTTGAGCGGCTAGCCTTCAAAAGTTGCTTCAAGAGTTGCTTCAAGAAGTTACTTCAAGAGTTGCATTAGAAAGCTTAGGCGGCTAAGATTATCACATGCAAGAACCCATGACCCCAAATTCCTCTTCGCCCGAAACTTGGATGCCCTTGCGTGTTGCACGCAAACACCCCGTGGCGCAAGACATCGTCTTGTTCGAACTCACCCACCCAGACGCCCAGCCTTTGCCAGAGTTCACCCCTGGCGCGCACATCACCGTGCAAGTGCCCAATGGGATGCGCCGCAGCTACTCGCTGTGCAGCCTGCCCAGTGACACCCACAGCTGGCACATCGCTGTCAAGCGCGACGCCCGGGGCCGAGGCGGGTCGTGCAGCATGGTGGACAGCGTGCAAGAAGGTGACCTGGTGCCCACCTTGCCCTGGGCCAATCTGTTTGCGCTGCAAGCCCACGCTGCGTCTTATATTTTTGTGGCGGGGGGCATTGGCATCACGCCGATTTTGTCGATGGTTCGGCACTTGCTCAGTCAAGGTCAAGACAACTTCAAGCTTTACTACTGCAGCCGCGACGCGGCGAGCACCGCCTTTTTGCAAGAACTCAGCACGCCTGAATTGGCGGGCAAAGTGCACATCCACCACGACCATGGTGACTTGGCTCAGGCCTTTGATTTTTGGCCCGTCTTTGAGCGTCCCCAAAATGCCCACGTCTATTGCTGCGGCCCCACAGGCCTGATGGACAGCGTGCGTGACATGACAGGGCACTGGCCAAGCGAGCGCATCCACTTCGAGAGTTTTGGTGTCGCCCAAAGCGGCTTTGCTGAGAACAGCGCCTTTGATGTGGTGCTGAACAAGTCGGGCAAGCGGGTGCATGTCGCGGCCAACGTATCGATCTTGGACGCCCTGCGCGCCAGCGGTCACGCCGTGTCGAGTTCGTGTGAGAGTGGCACTTGCGGCTCCTGTCGCACAAATTTATTGGCTGGCGAGGCCGAGCACCGTGACTTGGTGTTGCGCCCCGACGAGCAGGCCCAGCACATCATGGTGTGTGTCTCACGCGCGCGCACGCCTGAGTTGGTGCTCGAGCTGTGAGCGCGCCTCGACTGCGCTTAGGTGTTGCGGGCTTGGGCCGCGCTTTCACCCTCATGCTGCCCACGCTGGCCAATGACCCACGCATAGAGTTAGTCAGCGCCACCGACCCCCAAGCCCCAGCGTGCGCCCAGTTTGAGCGGGACTTCGGTGTGTCTTGTGTCGAGAGCGTGCAAGCCCTGTGTGCCCACCCCGATGTGCAAGCCGTCTACATCGCCACGCCACACGCCCTGCACGCCAGCCATCTCGACATGGCAGCCGCACACGGCAAGCATGTGATGGTTGAAAAACCCATGGCATTGAGCCTGCAAGACTGCACGCGCATGATCGAGGCTGCCAAACGCGCAGGCATCGTGTTGATGGTGGGTCACAGCCACAGCTTCAACGCGCCCATCGCGCGGGCCCATCAGCGCATTCAAAGTGGTGAGTTCGGTGCCGTGCGCATGATTCAAGCGCTGAACTACACCGACTTTTTGTACCGCCCACGCCGCCCCGAGGAGCTCGACACCGCACAAGGCGGTGGTGTGCTCTTTAGCCAAGCGGCGCACCAACTCGACATCGTGCGCTTGCTGGGCGGGGGCCTGGTCACCCAGGTGATGGCGCACACCGGCGCCTGGGACCCCGAGCGTCCCACCGAGGGCGCCTACAGCGCTTTGCTGAGCTTTGCCTCGGGGGCGTTTGCCAGTGTCAGCTACAGCGGCTATGGTCACTTTGACAGCGACCAATGGATGGGCAACATCGGTGAACTCGGGCAAGTCAAAAACCCAAACGATCACGGCGCGGCTCGGCGACGCTTGAGCCAAACGCACAATGCCGAACAAGAAGCAGCCCTCAAAGCGGCACGCAACTACGGTGCCGCGCAATGGTCGGGCAGCACTGCCACGCCCGCGGGCTTGCTGCACCAACACTTTGGGCCCCTGGTGGTGAGCTGTGACCGCGCTGACTTGCGGCCCACGCCCCACGGCCTGTGGGTCGATGGAGACGGGCAGTCGGCGCTGGAGCCCATCGCCCCCACAGCGGTTGCGCGTCAAGAGGTGATCGACGAGTTCTACAACGCAGTGATCCACCGGCAACCCGTCTTACACAGCGGAGTCTGGGCCCGCGCGACCACCGCCTTAAGTTTGGCGATTTTGAAATCGGCTCAAAGTGGTCAACCCGTGGTGCCTGAGTTTCAAGTCGCTCCCAACGCCAGCGTATGAAAAAGAGCAAGCCCGACACCCACCTCATCTTGCGCCACTGGCAAGAGGCGGTGCCCGATGACCGCTTGGCCCACTTGGTGCGCGACGCAGGGCGGGCCTACGCGCGTGCCCTGCAAGTGCGCCTGAGCGCGCACGACGTGCCGTTTGGCCACTGGACGTTTTTACGCATCTTGTGGAACGGCGACGGCTTGACCCAGCGTGAGCTGAGCGAGCGGGCGGGCGTGATGGAGCCCAGCACCTTTGCCGCCATGAAAACCATGGAGGCTCTGGGCTACATCGAGCGGCGCCAGCTGCTAGGCAACAAAAAAAACATGTACGTCTACCTCACCCCCAAAGGCAAGGCCCTCAAAAAGAAATTGGTGCCCCTGGCCGAGGAGGCCAACCACATCAGCATCCAGGGGGTGAGCGCCCAAGACGTGGCCACCACCCGTCGGGTGCTGCTGGCTGTGTTGCACAACCTGGCCCAAGATGACCCGAGCTGAGCTGAGCTGAGCCAAATCTAAGCTCAGCCGAGCCTTGCAGGGCGGCCTCCTCTCACCTCGTGCGCCATCCTCACGCCGCGTGGGCCCAAAATCTGCTCGCGCTTTGTTGCCGATAATTGCGCTTGCATACCCCGCCCGACATGTCGCCTCTTTCTTCACCTCCCACCCACCCCCAGCTGGCCAAAGACGCCCCCTTGGCGGGCGTGAGCGTGCAAATCGACAACGTCACGTTGGTGCGCGGCAACACCCCGGTCTTTGAAGGACTCAACCTGCAGTTGACCCAACGCCGCATTGGCCTGATTGGCGACAACGGGGCTGGCAAAAGCAGCTTGTTTCGACTCATTTGTGGCTTGGATCAGCCCACCCAAGGCAAAGTGCTGGTACAGGCCAAATCGGGCGTGGGGATGATGTTTCAAAACCCGGATGAGCAAATCATTTTTCCCACCGTCCAAGAAGAGCTCGCCTTGAGCCTGCAAGCTTCTGGCTTGTCGCGCCAAGCCGCTCGGGCCCATGCGCGGGCTTGGTTGGAGGCCCGGGGCTTGGGCGCTTGGGCCGAGCGCGCCATTGGCAGCTTGAGCCAAGGCCAACGCCAGCATGTGTGTTGGCTGGCCTTGTTGATTGCCTCGCACAGCCTGCTGTTGTTGGATGAGCCGTTCTCCAGCTTGGATTTGCCAGCCCAAGCGCGTTTGGAGCGCGAGATGGAAAGCGTGGCCC
>CAIVLE010000045.1 GCA_903906635.1 uncultured Burkholderiales bacterium
CGTGGCATGCAAGGCATGTTGCGCGATGCGCGCCCGACGCGCCTGGAAGACCTGATCGCGCTGAACGCCTTGTACCGACCGGGCCCAATGGACTTGATCCCGAGCTTTGTGGCACGCAAGCACGGACGCGAAGAGATTGAGTACCCACACCCCCTGGTGTCTGAGATGTTGTCGGAGACCTACGGCATCATGGTCTACCAAGAGCAGGTGATGCAGACGGCGCAGATTTTGGGCGGTTACTCTTTGGGCGGCGCTGACTTGTTGCGCCGTGCCATGGGCAAGAAGAAGGCCGAGGAGATGGCCGAGCACCGCGAAATCTTCCGTGCCGGTGCGGCCAAGAACAACATTGCGCAAGCAAAAGCCGACGAAATTTTTGACTTGATGGAGAAGTTTGCGGGCTATGGCTTCAACAAGTCACACGCTGCGGCATATTCTCTGCTGGCCTATCACACGGGTTGGCTCAAGGTGCATTACACGGCCGAGTTTTTTTGCGCCAACATGACCGTGGAGATGGACGACACCGACAAGCTAAAAGTCTTGTTTGAAGATGCTCAGAAAATGGGCTTGTCGTTCGAGTCCCCCGATGTCAATCGGGGGTCTTACCGGTTTGAGCCTATTTCAGACAAGGTCATCCGTTACGGTCTGGGAGCCATCAAAGGTTCTGGGCAGCAAGCGATTGAGGCCATCGTGGCTGCGCGCGAAGCACAAGGGCCGTTCACCAGCTTGTTTGATTTTTGTCGGCGAGTGGATCGCAGTCGCTTGAACAAGCGCACGGTGGAGGCATTGATCAAAGCCGGTGCGTTTGATAATTTGCAGCTCAACCGTGCGGCATTATTGGCCAGTGTAGAACGGGCGTTTGACTTTGCCAGTGCCAGCGAGGCCAATGCGAATCAAGGTGGCTTGTTTGACATGATGGGTGAAGATGCCCACGGCTCAAGCACACAAGAGCCTGAATTGGTTGAGACCTTGCCTTGGGGTGTGAAAGAGCGCCTGACGCATGAAAAAGTGGCGTTGGGTTTTTACATTTCAGGCCACTTGTTTGACGAGGTCGAGCGTGAGGTGCGTCAGTTCGTCAAGCAGCGCGTCGAAAACTTGATGGACTCACGTGAGCCGCAGTTGTTGGCCGGCATTGTGAGTGACATGAGGGTGATCAACGGACAACGCGGCAAGTTGGCTATCTTCAAGCTCGACGACAAGTCTGCAATCATTGAAGCCACCGCCGATGAAGCCACCATCAACACCTACCGCCACACCTTGAAAGACGATGAGTTGGTGATTGTGATGGGCAAGGCCACGCCCGATCGTTTCTCGGGTGGCTTGCGCTTTTCTATTACCCAGGTCTGGGACTTGGGCCAAGCCCGTTGTCGCTTTGGCAAGTACCTGCGGGTGTTGGTCAATGGCTCGGCGCCTGACATTGCGCGTTTGTTACGCGAACACCCTGCCAAGATCGAGTCTTCGGAGCAAGGTGAGTTGGTGCGCGGTATGGGTGTACGCTTGCGTTTGTTGCGTGAGGGGGCCAAGGCTGAAGTTCAGCTTGGAGACAACGCGAAATTTTTCCCCAGCGATGCGGCATTGGCCAGCTGGATGGCTCAGGCCCATCAGGGGCAGGCCCAAATCGTTTACGAGTGATGCCTATGTGGACCATTCCAACTCTGATGACCTTGACTCGCATCGTGGCGATACCTCTGATCGTGGGTTTGTTTTATCTGCCCATGGACAAGGCCGATCAGAACCTGTGGGCAACCGTCATGTTTGTGGTGTTTGCGTTGACCGATTGGTTGGATGGGTACCTTGCCCGCAAGCTCAACCAGACCTCGGCCTTTGGCGCCTTCTTAGACCCCGTGGCTGACAAGTTTTTGGTTTGTGCCAGTTTGCTGGTGTTGGTTCATCTGGGGCGCGCCGATGTGTTGGTGGCCTTGATCATCATCGGTCGTGAAATTGCCATTTCGGCTTTGCGTGAATGGATGGCGCAAATCGGGGCATCACGCAGTGTGGCGGTGCATGTATTAGGCAAGCTCAAGACCACGGTGCAGATGGTGGCGATTCCGTTTTTGCTATTTGATGGCATGTTGTTTGGCGTCATCGACACGGCGCTTTGGGGCTTGGTGTTGATTTGGATTGCAGGCGTGTTGACCGTTTGGTCGATGGTGTACTACCTCCAAAAAGCCTGGCCTGACATCTTGCAGCACGCCAAATAAACCATGAGCGACGAACGCAATGCCGCTTGGCTGCGTGCCATGCCCTGGGTGTTTGTGCTCATTTGGAGCACTGGCTTTATCGTGGCCCGTTACGGTATGCCCAATTCGCCGCCATTTACTTTTTTGGCTTGGCGCTATTTTTTTTCGATCACTTGCTTTTTGATGTGGATTCGTCTCAGCCACGTCCAATGGCCGAAAGGCTCCATGCAATGGGTCCATCTGGCCGTGACTGGCGTGTTCATGCATGCTGGCTATTTAGGGGGCGTGTGGGCTGCTGTCAAAGTGGGGATGGGGTCAGGACTGTCGGCCTTGATTGTTGGGCTGCAGCCCGTGTTGACGGCGATATGGTTGTCTTCACGTGGCGGTCATGTATCGCGTCGTCAGTGGTTGGGCTTGTCATTGGGCTTCATAGGCTTGGCGTTGGTGTTGGCGCGCAAGTTCGAGGGCGGGTTGGAGGTGAGCGCATGGAGTGTGACCATGGCCACCATGGCCTTGGTGTCTATAACCACCGGGACCTTGTACCAAAAACATTTCGTCACACCGTGTGATGTGCGCAGTGCCAACACGGTTCAGTTGGTGTCAGCGTTGTGCGTCACTTTGCCCTTGGCTTGGCTAGAGACTGAGGCTGCGCTGTGGAATGTTGAGATGATGGGCGCAATGGCCTGGTCTGTTGTTGGCTTGACGCTGGGGGGCAGCTCTTTGCTTTACATGTTGATTCAACGTGGTGCTGCTGCCTCAGTGACGAGCTTGATGTACTTGGTGCCGCCCACCACGGCGGTGATTGCTTGGTTTTTGTTTGACGAAGCGATCACCTTCGTGACAATCGCTGGCATTGCATTGACCGCGTTGGGCGTGAGTTTGGTGGTGCGTCCACCTAAAATTGAGGCTTGATTTTTAAAGGTTCAAGATGAGTCAAAAACGAATTGCAGTCATTGCGGGCGACGGGATTGGCAAAGAAGTGATGCCTGAAGGTTTGCGCGTGATGGATGCCGCTGCGCGCAAATTTGGTCTCGATTTGAAGTTTGACCATTTCGATTTTTCTAGCTGGGACTATTACGAAAAGCACGGCCAGATGTTGCCCGACAACTGGAAGGATTTGATTGGCGGCCATGATGCGATTTATTTTGGTGCGGTGGGTTGGCCAGAGAAAATTGCAGACCATGTGTCTTTGTGGGGCTCACTTTTGCTATTTCGTCGCGAGTTTGATCAATACATCAACTTGCGCCCCGCGCGCTTGATGCCCGGCATCATCGCCCCAGTGGTGCGACGCGATGGCAGTCCACGCCAGCCGGGTGAGATCGACATGTACATCGTGCGTGAGAACACCGAGGGTGAGTACTCCAGCATTGGCGGGCGAATGTTCCCTGGTACCGAGCGCGAAATCGTGATGCAAGAAACGGTGATGTCGCGCATTGGTGTAGACCGTGTGCTGAAGTTTGCTTTTGAGTTGGCGCAAAGCCGTCCCAAAAAGCATTTGACCAGTGCCACCAAATCCAATGGCATTGCCATCACCATGCCTTATTGGGATGAGCGTGTCGTGGAGATGGCCAAGGGATACCCTGATATCAACGTCGATAAATTCCACATTGATATTTTGACCGCACACTTTGTGCAGCGGCCCGATTTCTTTGATGTGGTGGTGGCCAGCAATTTGTTTGGCGACATCTTGAGTGACTTAGGTCCTGCTTGCACCGGCACCATTGGTATTGCACCAAGCGCGAACTTAAATCCTGAAGGCAAGTTCCCTTCTTTGTTTGAGCCCGTTCATGGATCGGCGCCAGATATTGCTGGCAAAGGCTTGGCTAATCCGATTGGTCAAATTTGGTGTGGTGCCATGATGTTGGAATTTTTAGGTCACAAACAAGCACATGATGCCGTGCTGGCTGCGATTGAAAAAGTATTAGATCCAAAAAGTGGAGCACCTAAAACGCCTGACATTGGCGGTACGGCCTCAACCACGGATGTGGGCAAAGCCATTGCGCAAGTTTTGTGAGCGGTTTGTCATGCCTTCATTACATTTATCATTCAAAAAAGCGACTAGAATCCGCTGCCACGTTGCGATGACGGGTGTTTGTCTTATTGACAGCCACCCATGCCATGGCTCTAATGCCTGGACCAGCGTCACTGTTAACACAGACAATTCTCAAGAACTCACTTGTGCAGTTCTTGGGATGCAACAGCTGTAAATTTTGATCAACATCACATCTCATTGAGAGGGGTTTTTTGTGAATAAGACTGAACTGATTGAGCACATTGCCAAGCATGCCGATATCTCCAAAGCAGCTGCCACGCGCGCTTTGGAATCCACCATTGGTGCCGTGAAAACCACCTTGAAAAAAGGCGGCACTGTGTCGTTGGTAGGGTTCGGTACCTTTGCTGTGGGCAAACGTGCTGCACGTACGGGTCGTAACCCCCGTACCGGCGCTGCAATCAAAATCAAAGCAGCCAAGGTGCCTAAGTTCCGTCCCGGCAAAGGCCTCAAGGATGCATTGAACTGATCTTCGGATCAAGGATGGGTGCTTAGCTCAGTTGGCAGAGCGGCTGCCTTACACGCAGTAGGTCGGCGGTTCGACCCCGTCAGCACCCACCACTTCCGATCAAGGCGAACACATCAGTTCGCCTTTTTTTATTGACACCCCAAGCACGTTGAGTTCACCGCATGTTTGATTTTGTTCGTCGCCACACCCGGATCATGCAGTTTTTGCTGTTCCTGTTGATCTTTCCGTCATTTGTTTTGTTTGGCATCGACGGCTACAACCGCTTTCGAGAAAAAGGCGAAGCAGTAGCGCAAGTCAACGGTCAAGAGATCACACAGTCGGAGTGGGACAACGCACACCGTGCACAAGTCGAGCGCATGCGTGCCAGCATGCCCGGTGTCGATGTCAAACTGTTCGATACACCCCAAGCCAAGTACAGCACCTTGGAGCGTTTGGTGCGGGATCGTTTGCTGCAAGTCGCGGCTCAACAGTTGCGCTTGGGTTCCAGCGATCAACGGCTGGCCACCGAGTTGCAGCAAAACCCAACCATAGCTGCTTTGCGTCGCGCCGATGGCTCGCTCGATATGGAGCGCTACAAACAACTGCTGGGCAGCCAAGGCATGACCCCAGAGACGTTTGAAAATCAGGTGCGTGCCGACTTGGCCGCGCGTCAAGTCATGGCCGGTGTGGGAATGACCAGTTTTGCCCCCGCCGCATTGGCGGATGTGACGGTGAATGCTTTCTATGAACAGCGACAAGTTCAAGTGGCGCGTTTTGCTGCGGCCGACTTTGTCTCCAAAGTCAACCCCAGTGATGATGAGTTGCAGAGCTATTACAACGCGCATGCAGAGCTTTTTCAGTCGCCCGAGCGAGCCGATGTGGAGTATGTGATGCTCGACTTGGCCTCTGTGCAAAAAGGCTTGGTGGTGCCTGAGGCCGAATTAAAAAGCTATTTCGAACAAAACCAATCGCGTTTGGCTGCCATGGAGGAACGTCGGGTCAGCCACATCTTGTTAGCGGTAGATAAGTCTGCACCCGCTGCAGAACG
The DNA here is from genome assembly GCA_903906635.1 of uncultured Burkholderiales bacterium. Lineage (GTDB taxonomy): Bacteria > Pseudomonadota > Gammaproteobacteria > Burkholderiales > Burkholderiaceae_C > Limnohabitans. The sequence continues at coordinate 5,724 of CAIVLE010000045.1, forward strand.
CGACAAAGTGCGCACCAAAGCGCAAGAATTATTGGCCGTGATTCAAAAGTCGCCCGAGAAGTTTGCTGATTTGGCACGCAAAAACTCACAAGACCCAGGCTCTGCTGCCAAAGGCGGAGATTTGGATTTCTTTGCCCGCGGAGCCATGGTCAAAGCTTTTGAAGATGTGGCTTTTGCCTTGAAGAAAGGCGAAACCAGCGACGTGGTAGAAACTGAGTTTGGTTTTCACATCATCCGCCTGACCGATATCAAGCAGCCAAAAACCAAAAGTTTTGATGAGCAGCGTGCGGGGCTGGAAATTGAGGTCCGCCGCCAGTTGGCCCAACGCAAGTTTGCAGAAGCCGCTGAGCAGTTCACCAACTTGGTCTATGAACAGTCTGACAGTTTGAAGCCTGCTGCTGAGCGCTTGAAGTTGGAGGTGATCACCGCCAAGGGCTTGGCGCGAGAGCCGCTTGCAACAGCTGCGGCACCCCTGAACAATCCAAAGCTGCTTGCGGCGGTTTTTTCTAGCGATTCGGTTGAGAAAAAGCGCAACACAGAGGCGATCGAAATTGGTCCGAACCAATTGGTTGCCGCTCGTGTCATACAGTACAACCCCGCGCGCACCTTGCCCTTGGATGACGTCAAACCCCGTGTGCGTCAACAGCTTGTGGCCGAAAAAGCGGCTCAACGAGCCCGACAAGAAGGTGCAGAGAAACTCGCTGAGTGGAAGACAAACCCAGAGTCTGCCAAACTGTCCTCTGCCATGCTTATCTCTCGGGAACAAACTCAGCAGCAACCCTCTGTTTTGATCGAGGCTGCATTGCGGGCGGATGTTCAAAAACTCCCAGCATGGGTTGGCGTGGATTTGGGCACGAGCGGATACGCGGTGGTGAAGGTTGAAAAAATCGTGCCGCGTGACTCTGCTGCGGCCCAAAACCGCGACCGTGAACGCGCCCAATACGCTCAATGGTGGGCTTCGGCCGAAGGCTTGGCTTACTATGGCATGTTGAAAGAAAAATTCAAAGTAGAGATCAAATCACCTCGGTTATAATTTCAACTCTACGGTGGCTGTAGCTCAGTTGGTAGAGTCCA
>CAIVLE010000046.1 GCA_903906635.1 uncultured Burkholderiales bacterium
CACGCCACGGGACAGACCTGAACGCACTGGGGCTCATCAAAATGACCCACGCACTCGGTGCATTTGTCAGGGTTGATTTGGTAAATCTCCGGGCCCAAAAAAATGGCCTCATTCGGACACTCGGGTTCGCACACATCGCAGTTGATGCATTCATCGGTGATCATCAAAGCCATGGCAGTTCGCTCGGTGCTCGAAAACAAAACCTGATTATCCCTGGGTCGGACGACCCCATGCACACAGGGGTCGTTGACATCCAGCACATCAGGCCCTCAGAGCAGGTCCTCAGAGCAGGCACTCAGAGCCGGCACTCAAATCATGCCCTGAGGTTCGCCGGACGATAGACCGGTTGCGGTGGCATGCCGCTCAAATGTGTCGTGTCGGCCCAAGCCTGGATGTGCCAAGCACTGCCAAGCCGCGCCACCTGATTCCACCCGGCATTGGGAATATCACACACCCGAGGCCCATGCAAAGACAAGGTCTGGGCATAACGCCACACCATGTCCAGCACCCCACCGTGCGTGACCACCACCACAAGCTCGTCAGGGTATTGGTCTGCCAAGCGCGTCATCGCTTGAACCACCCGATCGTGAAAGCTCTGGGTGCTCTCAGCGCCAGTCACTGCGAAGTTGGCATCAAACTCAAGCCAGCGCCGCCAAGCCTCGGGGTGCTGCTCCTTGATCTCAGGCACGCACAAGCCCTCAAAGCAGCCAAAGCACTGCTCGCGCAAGCCCGCCTCTAACACCCATTCACATTTCAGGGCCTGCGCCACGGGTTGAGCAGTTTGTTGGGCTCGCAACAAGTCGCTGCTGATGACGCGCGTGGGCAGGCGCCCTGTGGCAAGCCACTCGGGCATCGCGTGCTTCACGCGTTCTTGCAAGCGCTGAGCTTGCGCCAGCCCTATGGCGTTGAGTGCAACGTCCACCTGCCCCTGAAAGCGCAAGGCTTTGTTCCAATCGGTTTCGCCATGCCGGATGAGCACAAAATCGGTCATAGGAACCTGGTCAAGCTCATGGGGCAGCCACTTTTTTAGCCATCAGGCGTGCATACACCGCAGGGGAGACCAAGTCACTGGCGTCGCCCTCGCCCCCCAATTGAGAAATCTCTCGCACAAAGGTGCTGGAGATGAACTGGCACGACGCACTCGGGGTGAGAAACACCGTTTGCACATCTGGCATGAGTTGGCGGTTCATGCCGGCGAGTTGAAACTCGTAATCAAAGTCGGTCACCGCCCGCACGCCGCGCACCATGACACTTGCATGATGGGCTCGCACAAAATCGCGCACCAACCCGCTGAAGGGCTCCACGCTGACTTGGGGGTAAGCCGCCATCACCTCACGCGCCATAGCCATGCGCTCGTCCAAAGTGAACAATGTTTTTTTGTGGTGCCCAGCGGCCACCGCCAAGATCACCCGGTCAAACAATTGGGTGGACCGCACGAGGATGTCTTCATGGCCCAAGGTGATGGGATCAAAGGTACCGGGGTATACGGCAATCACGGGCTTTTTGTCCATGGACACTCCTGCAAATTCAAAGGTGGGCAGATTATGCAATTCGCTGTAACAAGTGCGCATGCACCGTGCCCGCTTTGAGGTGGCGGTAAGTTGTCAGGCCCAAGACGGCCAAGGCCTCTTCGCTCCAGCGCGTGGGGGACTCCAGGTACACAAAGCCATCGGTCTTCACCGCCTGTGCCGCAGCTTGCAAGGCGGCATCGAACAACCCGCTGTCAAACGGGGGGTCAATGAACACCAAATCGACACTGGAGGCACTCAGCTGCTTGAGGCAGGCCACGCCGTCGCCCCGCTGCACCTGCACTGCACTGGCTTTGAGGCGCGTGACTTGGGTGGTCAGCTGTGCCACCAAGCCCGCATCGCTCTCGCACAGATGCACATGCGCAGCGCCCCTTGAAGCAGCCTCGAACCCCAAGGCCCCCGTGCCTGCGAAGGCGTCCACACAGCGCCAACCCAAGAGGGATTGGCCCAACCAGTTGAACAACGTCTCGCGCACGCGGTCCGGGGTGGGCCGCAAACCGGGCTTCAATGCCACTGGCAGCTTGGTACGGCGCCACTGCCCGCCAATGATGCGAACCTCGCCAGCGCCTTTGGGTAATTTGGGAGAAGTGGTGGTGGGTTTCATAGAATGGACCGATTCTAGAAACACCCACCCATGTTTAGCTTTTTCAAGAAAAAAATCAGCCCTCCTCCTGTCGCGGATGTGCCCTCGGGGCTCACCCAAGACAAAGCCCCTGCGCTCGCCCCCCCCCCAGAGCGACCCCGTCAAAGCTGGATGGCACGATTGGGCCAAGGTTTGCGCCGCACGGGACAAAGCATCAGCACGGTGTTCAGCGGCACGCAAATAGATGACGCGCTGTACGAAGAGCTAGAAGCGGCTTTGCTGATGGCCGATGCGGGCGTGCAAGCCACCCAGTACTTGCTTTCAGACTTGAAACGCCGTGTCAAAGACACTCGCACCAGCGAGCCCTCGCAAGTCAAAGCCTTGTTGGCTGCATCCATCGCCCAATTGCTCCAACCGCTTGAGAAGTCCTTGGTGATCGGGGCACATAAACCCACGGTGATCATGGTCGCGGGCGTCAATGGCGCCGGTAAAACCACCTCCATTGGCAAACTCACCCGCCATTTGAGCGACCACGGCGCCACGGTCTTGCTGGCAGCGGCAGACACGTTTCGTGCAGCCGCCAAAGAGCAACTCGGGGTGTGGGCAGACCGCAACCAAGTCGAGATCGTCAGCCAAGCGGGGGGCGACCCAGCCGCGGTGAGCTTTGACGCCGTCACAGCAGGCAAAGCACGTGGCAAAGATGTGGTGCTCGTCGACACCGCTGGGCGCTTGCCCACGCAACTGCACCTGATGCAAGAGCTCAGCAAGATCAAACGCGTGGTCCAAAAAGCTGACCTCACGGCCCCTCATGAAGTGTTGCTGGTGATCGATGGCAACACCGGACAAAACGCCCTGGCGCAAGTCAAAGCTTTTGACGAAGCGCTGGGACTGACTGGACTCATCGTCACCAAACTCGACGGGACCGCCAAAGGGGGCGTGCTTGCAGCGATCGCTCTTTGGGGCCAAACGCGTGTGGCTGCAGGCGGCGCGCAAGTTCCGGTCTACTTCATCGGTGTGGGTGAAGCGGTGGAGGACCTGGAGACCTTCAGTGCCCAAGAGTTTGCCGACGCCTTGCTCGGCTGATTGTCCCCACACTAGGCTCAACAGGTGTTACAAAAATCTCTTGCCCTACTGCGCAACCGACCCAGGTTGAGCTGCTGCATTGCGCTGGGACTGTTGAGTCTGGCGCTGTTTCCCAGCGAGTGGCGACTGCATTGGATCACCCGCCTGACCCTGGCCTGGAATGTTGGTGCTTTGCTTTATTTGGCCTTGGCCTTGCACATGATGTTTGGCTCCAGCCATGAGCGCATGCGCACGCGGGCGTTGCAGCAAGACGAAGGCCGATGGATCTTGCTGGGCATGGTGGTCATGTCAGCACTGAGCTGCTTGGCGGCCATCGTGGCTGAGCTGGCGCTGGCCAAAACGTCACTAGGCACTTTGCGCTACGCCCACATCGGCTTGGCGGGGTTGACCATCGTGTCGTCTTGGGGCTTCACACAAACCATGTTTGCCCTGCACTACGCCCACGACTACTACATCGCAGAGCTCAACAATCAAGCCGGGGGGTTGGACTTCCCGGGAGGCCACGCCCCGGACTATGGTGATTTCTTGTACCTCGCTTGCATCATCGGCACCTCGGGCCAAACGGCCGATGTGAGCTTCACCAGCCGCGCACAGCGAAGGGTGGGCTTGGTTCACTGCGTGTTGGCGTTTTTCTTCAACACCACCGTGGTGGCCTTGATGATCAACATGGCGTCCGCCCTTCTTTGAAGGGCCTGCGGGAATGCCAGTTCTAAGCGCTCAGGCCCCTGCCAAGGGCTCAAGCCAGTTTCAAAACCGCCAACGATTGCCCCATGAAGCTGAATCGCTCGATCCATACTTCATGACGTTCGTATTGATTGGGCCCGGTGCAAAAGCCCAGAGAGAAAGCGTTTTTGGGCTGCTTGACGGAGGTGTTGTCCAGCTGTTCTTGTAACAAAGCCAAGTCATCTGGCGTAAAGGCCAAGGGCCAATCCTCTACGGGATCGTGGATAGAGAAGTGGGTTGCCAACCTGTAAAACAAAAGCTTGATCTTAAAGTCCTCGGCGCCGAATTTGATCAAAATGATCTTGTCGAAATCAGTCAACAGTTCTTCCAAAATAGCCCACGCCTCGCCAGATTTTTTGGAAAAGTAAATCCGGTCGTTTTCTCTGTGCAGTGAGATTTTGTGCCGTGACTCCATGACTTTGAGCAGCAACTCACGCGCATAGACCGAGCGACGCAATGACTCCATGAAAGCGACTGCAACCAGCGTCACCAGCGCAAAATTCAAGGAGGTGATCAAATCTTTGGAGGAGACCGTGTCAAATGTGCCGTAAGGTGCTACAAAAAAGTAATTGCCCAGGCCAGTACTGACCAAGATGGCGAGAACGGAGAACTTGAAACCATATAAATATTGCGTCAGCAAGCATCCCACGATGAAAAAGTGAAATACTGCGTAGGGTTCAATGTAGGGGTGCAAAAAGTAGCGCAGAAAAAAAGCAACCAGCGTGATCAAACACGACCCCAACAACGCTTGCTCTTGAGAATACCTGACCCAATTTTTTGAATTTTTGATTTCCATGAACTCATCCCTGACCCGTCAAGACGGTATTTACCTCGAAGCAGGCCCGCATTGTGTGTTGATGTTACATGGGCTGGCGGCTAACTCTGTGGAGCTCTCGCGCATGGCCAAAGAACTCCATCAACAAGGCTTTTCTGTGTGTGTGCCAGACATTGCCGGCTATTGCTTTGGCACCCCTGCTCAGCCTTGGACCGCTTGGGTCGAGCAAGCACAAAGCCAAGTGTGGGAATTGCGCAAGCATTACGACACGGTCAGCGTGGTGGGGGTCTCCATGGGGGCCACACTTGCCATGGTCTTGGCGCAAAGAGAGAGCGTTGACGCCTTGGTCTTGCTCTCGACCGCCTTGTCCTATGACGGGTGGGCCATGCCGTGGTATCGGTTTTTGTTGGACTGGGCCTCATGGTTGCCATTTGCCAACCGCTACACCTACAAAGAAGCCGAGCCCTATGGCGTCAAAAACGAAGAGATGCGCGCCATGGTCAAGCGGGCCATGAAATCCGCGCACATCTCAGAAAGTGGCTCTGAAGTATTGACCATGCACTACATCACGCAGGGTCGACAACTGATCAAGCAGGCCATCAAACACATCCCCGATGTCGATGCCCCAGTTTTGTTCATGCATGCGATCGATGATGAAACCGTTCACATCCGCAATGCCGAGTGGGCGTATCGGCGCGTGTCGTCGAGCCACAAAGATTTCATCTATCTGGGTGACAGCTATCACATGATCACGGTCGACAACGAACGAGAAATGGTCAGCTCCGAAACCGCGCGGTTTTTGAAAACAGCCATCAACAGCAGCTTGGAGACACCGGCTTTTGAGGTACCAGCGGTGCTCTCGCCTGAGTTGCGCCGCGCCCTGAGAAAACGCACCTGATGGGCTACAAGTCGCGGCTTTATTTGAACGAGCGCGTCAGGGCCAAAAATCCACTGTCTTGTCGCTGCGCAAAGACCAAGGGACTTTGCGTGATGGCTCGGTCCAACCAACGCCTGCGCCATTGCACATTAATATGCCACGCCTCATCTAAGGGCCACTCTAGCGCCATGGCAAGCACAGGCGTGTCAGAGGCTGTCGCGCTGTAGGCCCCGAGACCACTGGCAAGCGCCTCTTGAGTGGACACACCGTAGAGGTGTTGCACGTACTTTTGTGTGCGGTGCTCTACCCCCAACTGTGGATACACGCTCAGCGCGCCCACTTGGAACTCAGCGGCATAGGTCAATTCATGCAGCGAGCCACCCGAGGAGGGGTCGTAAAAACTGTACGCAAACAACGCCCCCCAGGGCGTCTCTTGGTAAGTCCCCACCCCCAAGGGCATGGGGTTGGTCCTGGCTGCAATGCCATGCAAGCCTGGCGCATCGCTTGAGAACCCCTCAAAGCTGATGCGTGCAGCCAACTCCAAATGACCACTGCCTACACGCATGGTCTTGACGCCCACAGTATCGACCCGTGTGTAGACACGCCCATAGTCAAAATAGGCATACGGCAAGGTCAAGCTCGTTGAACCCGTGCTGTGGACGATTTTTTGGGTGCTGTAAAAAGCGCCCCCGAAGTCACCGATCACACGCTCCTGTGCGGGAGCACTCAGGGCCATGCAGCCCAACAGCGCGAGGACCCATTGAATGTTCATCACCGGCATGTTCACGGCGCCACCGAAGCACCGTCGATACGGTGTCGCAACAAGGCTTGCGCCACAAAGCCGCTGGCTTTCATCTCCTGCACAAACGCACTCAAGAAGTCTGAGGCTGCCTGCCCACGTCCTTGGGGGATTCCTATGGCTTGGTCAATCACCATGAAGCGCCCCGCAAGCAAGCGCAAGTTAGGCACCCTCGCAGCATCTGCCTCGAGTTGCTGCTTTACACCTGCGGCCACTTCCAGGTTGTGTGACAAGAAAAAATCTACCACCTGAGGCGACGTGGGGGCACGCACGATTTGCGCCTGCTTCAAATGACGTGTCAAAAATAAATCGTACGCACTGCCCTTGCCCACGACCACGCGGTGCGCGGCGACATCCACCTCCTCGTTGCGCTGCAGGGGTGAGTCTTGCCGCACCAAGTAGCTGCCCTCTATTTGCACATAGGCAGGCGTGAACACCACGCCTTGCGCTCGTTGCGGGTCAAGTGCAAAAAAACCAATGTCCCCGCGGTCTTGCGTGACCGCCTCCACTGCCTTGCCGGCGGCATCCACCACCACCAGCTGCAAGGGCACACCCAAGCGTTGGGCCAACAGCTGCGCAAGATCGACCGAGACGCCGAGCGGCAAACCCGTGCTGTCATCACGACGTGCCAAGATGGGGTTGCCCAAGTTGATCACAGCGCGCAAGGCGCCGCTGGGCGCCAACAATGTCGCCTGAGCGCTTGGCGTTTGAGCTCGAACCACGTCCGTCGTCCACAAACACAGGGCCAAGATACCCGCACCAACACAACGCAAATAAGAAAAGCAGAAATTGGGTTTCATGGCTAGAGGTTAGCACTCCGGTACAGTTCGTCTCCATGACATACAGCGTGAAAGAAATGTTTTATACCTTGCAAGGCGAAGGCGCCAATGCAGGCCGTGCGGCCGTGTTTTGTCGCTTCACCGGATGCAACCTGTGGAGCGGACGGGAACAAGACCGCAGCAGCGCCATCTGTCAGTTTTGCGACACCGACTTTGTGGGGACCGACGGCGACGGAGGCGGAAAATTTGCCAATGCCCAAGAATTGGCCCTCGCCATTGCCGCGTTTTGGCCCGAGGGCCAAGACCATCGCTTTGTGGTGCTCACCGGGGGCGAGCCCTTGTTGCAAGTTGACCCAGCGTTGGTTCAAGCCCTGCACGACCAAGACTTCATCATCGCCGTAGAAACCAATGGCACGGTGCTGCCGCCTGAGGGCATTGACTGGCTGTGCGTCAGCCCCAAAGCAGGCAGCACCTTGGTGGTGCTGCGCGGACAAGAACTCAAGTTGGTCTTCCCCCAAGCGGGCCACCCTCCGCAAGCGTTTGAACATCTCCGCTTTGAACACCATTACTTGCAGCCCATGGATGGCCCCCAGGCTGGGGCCAACACGTCAGCCGCCATCGCCTACTGTCAGTCACACCCGCAGTGGCGACTGAGCGTGCAAACCCATAAATTGATCGGTATCCGATGACGTTTGAACTGAGCCAGCGCTTTTACTTTGAAGCCGCACACACCTTGCGCCGAAGCATTGACGCCCAAGGCAGCCTGCGTATCCACGGCCACACTTACCACGCAGAAGTCACCCTTTCGGGCGAGCCTGACCCAGCCACGGGCATGATGATAGATCTGGCCTACTTACGCCAAGAGGTCGAGAAAGTGCGAACCCAACTCGACCACCACTTCTTGGACGAAGTCGAGGGGTTGGGACCCGCCACCTTGGAGAACCTGTGTTTGTTTTTACACACGCACCTTAAAGCGGCGTTGCCCACTTTGGTTCGCGTGGTGGTCGAACGCCCGGCCAGCGGAGACAAGTGCTGCCTTCGACTTGACGCCTGAAGCCAGCGCGCTGAGTGCTCTGCGTGTGGGGAATTGAGAGCGCATCAAGGTGCCGCAAAGTTGATCTTGGTCGCCAAGCGTTTGTTGGCCTCGATCTCATCGGCAATCACCTTGGCAAACTCAGTAGGCGTGGAGCCCAGCGTCACATAGCCTTGCTCGGCAAATGAGCGTTTGACCTCTGGGTCATCCAGGGCTTTGAGCACTTCTTGGCGCATGCGCACCACGTACTCGCTGGGCGTGCCTGCGGGGTACCACAAGCCATACCAAGGCGTGTAAAAAAACCCTTTCACACCCGCCTCATCCACCGTGGGCACATCGGGCATCATGGCCCAACGTGTTTTGCCGGTGATGGCCAAAGCACGCAACTTGCCCGACTTGACCAAGGGCAACAAAGCCGTGGCCGAGCCGATGCACACATCGATACGCCCGGCCATCAAATCGGTGATCGCCTCGCCCACGCCTTTGTAGGGTACGTGGTTGATCTTGGTGCCTGCACTGGTGTTGAAAAACTCAGCCGCGAACTGCATGACATTGCCCACACCGCCCGAGCCGTAGTTGAGCTTTTCTGGGCGCGCTTTGGCGTCGGCAATGAACTCCTGCAAAGTGCTGGCCTTGACACTGGGCCCCACCGCCACCACAAAACCCACGCTATGGGCCACCAAAGTGATGGGCGTGAAGTCTTTCACCGGGTCATAACTCAGGCCGGGCGAGACCACGGGCAAGCTGGCATGGCTTGAAGAGGTGTTGAGCACCGTGTAACCATCGGGGGGCGACTTGGCGACCATCGCGGTGCCAATGGCACCCCCGGCCCCCGCACGGTTGTCGATGACGAAGTTTTGCCCCAGAGACGGGGCCATTTTTTGGTTCAGTGCACGACCGATGAAATCCATGGGTCCGCCCGCTACATAAGGCACCACCATGCGAATGGGGTGGTTGGGGTAGTCCTTGTGCGCGGTTTGACTTTGTGCTTGAACCCAAGAGGTGCAACACAACACGCCGCACAGTAGCCAAGGAATCATCTTCATGAGACATCTTTCAAAAAATTCATTGCATGCGATCACGGTTTGCCAGCTGGGGAAACAAGCGCAACCAAAGAACCGCCACCACGATGGTGCCCAAGCCGCCCAGTACCACCGACTCCACAGGACCCAACCAAGCCGCCGTGGCGCCCGACTCAAACTCGCCAAGTTGGTTAGACGCCCCAATGAAAATACCATTCACTGCAGCCACGCGGCCCCGCATGTCCTCGGGGGTTTCCATTTGCATCAACGTCAAGCGTGTCACCACACTGATGTTGTCTGCCGCCCCCGTCACGGCGAGCGCCAGCATCGACAGCCAAAAGGACTCTGACACACCAAAAGCCATGGTGGCTAAACCAAAGACCCCCACCGCCCACAGCAGTCGGTGCCCCACGTGGCGCTGCATGGGCCAGCGCGCCAAGATCAAGGACACCACCAGCGCGCCGATCGCAGGCGCGCCACGCAGCAGCCCCAAGCCCTCGGGTCCCACATGCAAAATGTCTCGCGCATAAATTGGCAACAACGCCGTGGCCCCGCCCAGCAGCACAGCAAACAAATCCAGCGCCATTGCGCCCAACAACACTTGTCGTTCACACACGAACACCACCCCTGCCATCACGGTGCGCCAACTGGCGGCCGTTTGAGCGGCTTGGGTACGGGGCAACACCACCCACCAAGTCAAGACAAAGGCCAGCGTCAGCAACGCGGCACAACTCAGGTACACGGTGCTGGGGCCCAACACATACAGCAAGCCTCCCAAGGCAGGCCCGCCAATGACCGCCACTTGCACCCCACTGGAGCTCAAGGCAATGGCGGGCTGCAGCAAACCGTTGGGCACCAGCATGGGAGTGATGGCTTGCTGCGCAGGCATTTGAAAAGCGCGAGCCACACCCAGCACCACCGACAGCGCAAACATCAACTCTCGGGTGGCAAAGTCACCCTGAACACCTCCCACCAACAGCAGCGCCACCAGCGCATCGGCCAACATGCACACAGCAAACAAGCGACCGCGGTGTACCCGATCGGCCACGTGTCCCGCAGGCAAGGTCATCAACAAAGCGGGGATGAACTGAAACAAACCCACCAGCCCCAAGTCCCACGCGCTGGAGGTCATGTCGTACACATGCCATGCCAGCGCCACCATGAGCATTTGATTGGCCAAGATGCCCACTAAACGGGCAAACCAAAAACGAAGGAACTGAGGCTGCTTGAGCAGAGCGGAAAACGAATTGGAGTTCATTGAATTTTCAAAAAGATCAAGCCATGATGCCGTAACTCATGATCAGCAAAGTTCCCGTCAACAAGGCCGGCACCAAGCGACGCTGTGGGTGCGACATCATCACCCCCACACTCAACACACACACGGCCACACGCACCCACATTGGGACTTGAGCCAACACGCCAATGGGCAGCAAGATCATGCGCACCGTCAAGGCGGCCACCATGGCATAGGTCACGGCTGACAACCAGCGGAAAATCTCGCTGTCTTGGTTGATTTGGTCTGACAACACCACACCAATGGCGCGGCAAAAATAAGTGCCCACACTCGCACCCAGCAACGCCAGCCAAGGCGTCCAGTCTTGGATCGCAGCCATCATGCGCGCACCTCTTGGGGTGGTGGGCGCAGAAAGCGTCGATCGACCCAATACGCCAGCGTTCCGCCCACCAAGCCCGTGGTCAACAAACTGGTGTCACGGTCCCAAAGATAAAAAGCAGGCCCCAGCAAGCACCCCAGCACAATGGCCAAGCGGTTGGCCCAAGGCTTGACCTCGGTGAAGGTCAACAAAAAGAACAAAGGGTTCAAAAATACCAGCGCCAAGGTCACAGGGGGCGAGACCCAACCGGCCACTTGGTAGCCCAAAAACGTGCCGGGCACTGACACCAACCAACACGGCACAGCCAAACCTAAAAAGTAGGCCAAGCGGTGCTTGGCAGGCATGGCCTGAAACTCGCGCATCGAGACGGCCCATGCGGTCATGGCCAGCACGTGCACGGCTGCGTAGAGGCTGCTGTTGCGGTCACGGCGGTGAAACTGCGGAAACAACGTCACGGTCATCGTGATAAAGCGCGACGAGGACAAAGTCACCGCCAACACCATGGCCAACAAGGAAGAGCCGGTGATGAGCATTTCAAACAACACCACTTGGCCGGGCAAGGCGAACATCAGCAAACTGCTGGCCGTCATCAGCCACACATCAAAGCCATTGCTGCGCCCCATGGCGCCAAAGCCCACCATGCCAGCAAACAGCACCACCATGGGCGCGCCCAAGGCGGCACGCACACCGGCCACACCAGCGTCTCGTCGGCTGGCAAACCGAGAGGCTGTCGTGTGCATCTGCGACTCCATCTGCATCTCCCTGTGCGGCATCAGTCGGCTTGAACGCCGGCCTTGATCAACAAGGGATTGAGCGTTTCAATTTCGTGTTTCAAATGGGCCCGCAAATACTCTGGCCGCGCCTTGTCTGGCGTCACTGGCAAGGCTCCCAGAGACCCCAAACGCTGTTTCACATCCGGGTCTTTGATGGCCGCTTGCAGCGCCCCTGTGAGCTTGTCAATCACCGCCTTGGGCGTGCCCTTGGGCGCATACAAACCAAACATGATGCTGATGTCAAACCCCGATGTCCCCAACTCGGGCAAGGCCGGCAACTCAGGCAACGAGGCCAAACGGGTTTTACCTGCTACCAGATAAGCTTTGACGCGGCCACTGGTGGTGGCAGGCGTGGTGCTCGTGGTTTGGTCACACATCATGTCGAGCTGTCCTCCCATCACATCGTTGAGTGCAGGAGCCGCGCCCTTGTAGGGCACGGAAGTCAGTTGTACATTGAGCGCGTTCATGAACATCAAGCTGCACAGATGCGAGGCCGATCCCACGCCGGCATGCCCCATACTCAACTTGGCGGCGTTCTCGCGCACATAGGTCACGAACTCTTTGGCATCTTTGGCCGCAAAGTCACGCCTGGCCACCACCACCATGGGGCCTTCGGTCGCCAGTCCGATCGGCTCGAAGTCGTCCACCGGGCTGTAAGAGAGGTTTTTGAACATGGCCAAATTGGTGGCGTGGCTCACATGGATCATCAACAGCGTGTAGCCATCGGGCTTGCTGCGTGCTACCTTGGCTGTGCCAATCGTGCCCGAGGCGCCGGAGGTGTTGTCCACCACGATTTGCTGCCCCAAAGCCTTTTGCATCGCTGCGGCATAAATGCGGGTGATCACGTCGCCTGGGCCACCTGCCGCATAGGGCATGACCATCGTGATGGGGCGTGATGGGTATTCTTGGGCCCAAAGCGGTGCACTCAGCGCCAGGCCTAGCCAAAGAAACCGCTTCAAAATGCAAGATCGTGTCATGACGTGCAGCGTATCACGCCGTCTGAAATTCAACCCAAAGCGCAGTGAGTACCCGAGTTGTTTGAAGGACCTGGACCAGAGCCACCCACTCAAGTTAGGCCGTGTCGTGCCGATCACCCAAGCATACGAAGAAAGGAACGGGCCATGGGCTTGATTGTCAACTCCATCAACAGCAACCGCCCCTCGGCCAGGGTCTACCCACCCGTGGCCAAAGTCTCGCGCGTCACCAAGGGGGCGAGCCCGGTGCAAGAGGTCGACGGCCCCTTCAGCGCCAGCGCGTCTGACGAATTGTCTGACAGCCTTTCGATGGCCCAAGCAGCGACAGGCCAACCGAGTGCGACCGCGCTGTTTGAAGGCAAAGGCAACGAAGTCGACGTCTACGCGTGACGCCACTCAGGCACTGAGCACCGTGAGGACCTGGCGCAACTGCCCCATTTGCCCCGCGTCGTCGATCCATCGCAGCCACAACTCGCCCGAGCGCGTGGCACGCAGATAAAACTCAAACAAAGGGTTGGCCGATATGCCAGAGGACGGCTCGACCCGAAACACCTCTTGCGCGGGTGCGCCCTCGCCCACCCAGTGGCAGCTCAAGGTCTGGACCACATTGCGCGGCACGTTACGCCCCTCGTTGTCTTGCAAGTAGCCCGTCTCCATGGGGTGTTGCACCAAGACACGAACCTTGAACACATCCCCCGCGACCACCCGCTCGGGCCAGGACATGCGAGCCAAATTCATCGCCATGGCGTCACGACCCGTCCACGCAGGCAGACTCGGTGACGATCACGTCTGCCAAGTCATAAAAACAACGCCCATCGGCCATACGCGCCAAGGCCAACACCATTTGAGAGCCCGCCAGGCGCACGCGCGTGCTGATCTCGGCGCGTCCTGACCAAGGCCCCAGATGGAACGTGGCCATGCGCTCGACCGGGTTGCGTTGGGACACCAAGACGATTTCTTGCACATGCTCTGAAGGGGTCATCGGGCTATCCACCCGCACGCTCAGGGGCACCAAATGGCCGTTATCGGCCAGCAAAGGCAGTTGCAAATGCACCGCTTGGCGCAGCGGGGCGGCCCCTTGAGCCCAAGGCGCCAGCATTTCAGACAAGGAACGCAATCGCCCAGAGACCATGCCCTGGGCCCAGGCGCTGGAGCGCTGGCCTGACAGAGCCAGCGCGCCACAACCCAGCGCCGCACTGGCGTGCAGCCACTGCCTGCGCTGCATCATCCGCGGGCCAAGCTCAAGCCGTGGTTTTTGAGTGGCAATGAGCGCAAGCGCTTGCCGGTGGCCGCAAAGATGGCGTTGGCCAAAGCCGGCGCCAGCGGCGCTTGGGCAGGTTCGCCCACGCCACCCCAAAAGCCACCCGTGGGAGCGATCACGGCCTGCACCTTGGGCATCTCGTTGAAGCGCATCATGCGGTAGTCATGGAAGTTCGATTGCTCAATGCGGCCGTCCTTGAGCGTCATCTCGCCCCAGAAAATTGCGCTCAAGCCGTGCACCACGCTGCCTTGAATTTGCGCCTCGATGTTATTGGGATTGACCGCGTAGCCCGGGTCAATGCCCATCACCACACGGTGGATCTTGACCTCTGACTTGGCGTTGACAGACACCTCGCACACACACGCGGTGTAGCTGCCATAGCCCTCGGTTTCTGCAATACCGCGGAACACGCCCTTGGGTAAAGGCTTGCCCCAGTCGGCGGCCTTGGCCACAGCGTCCAAAATCGCTCGGTCTTTGACGAACTTTTCTCCCAACAGCGACTGGCGAAACGCCAAGGGGTCTTTGCCCGCGGCGTGGGCCAGCTCGTCGATGAACGACTCGCGTACAAACGGGTTTTGTGAGTGCCCCACAGTACGCCAAAAGCCTACCGGCACATTGGTGTTGCGCTGCGCGTAATCGACCAAACTGTTGGGGATGTTGTAGGGGTGGTCGTTGAAACTTGCCACGGCTTGGCCATCGATGCCGTTGGGCAAGGGCAACTTGAGCAAGGTGGCCAAAATCGACGGTGCACTCACTCGGATGTGAAGGGCTTGCACCTTGCCTGCATCATCCATCGAAGCCTTCATGCGCACCAAGCTGGCGGGTCGGTACAAGTCGTGCTGGGTGTCTTCCTCGCGGGTCCACACCATTTTGACGGGCTTGCCCTCCATGGCCTTGGCAATCAGCACGCCTTGGCGCGTGAAGTCTTGAGCGCCCTTGCGGCCCAAGCCACCCCCGAGTTGCATGGGGTGCACCAACACTTGGTCTTGCGGCACGCCTGCCGCGGCCGCCGCCGTCGCCAACACCCCTTCTGGGTTTTGCGTGGAGGTCCACACTTCGGCCTTGCCGTCGTGCACCCATGCAGTACACACCAAGGGCTCCATGGTGGCGTGGGCCAAATAAGGAGTGAAGTACTCGGCCTCGTGCACCTTGGTGGCTTTGGACAAGACTTCTGGGGCATTGCCGTCGTTGCGGGCCACAGCCAGTTGAGGTTGGTCTAGACCTTCCTTGAAGCTGGCCATGATGGAGGCGCTTGAGAGCTTGGCGTTGTCGCCGCTGTCCCATTCGATGGCGACATCTTTCAAAGCTTCCTTGGCACGCCACCAGTTGTCAGCCACCACAGCCACAAACGTGCCCTGGTTGAGCACCTTGACAATGCCACGGCGGTTGTCCACTTTGGAGGAGTCCAGCGACTTGACCGTGCCATTGAAGACCGGACAAGCCGCCACTGCGGCGTACAACATGCCGGGCAATTGGGCGTCGATGCCGTAGCGCACGCGCCCCGTCACGATGTCGGGAATGTCCACCCGCTTGATGGGCTTGCCAATGATCTTCCAGTCTTTGGGGTCTTTGAGCTTGACCTCTTTGGGGGGCTCCAACTTGGCGGCTTCAGCGGCCAACTTGCCGTAGCTGAGCTTGCGCTTGCTTGGGGTGTGGGTGACCACGCCCAAAGCCGCCACGCATTCGCTGGCGGGCACGCCCCACTGCTGGGCAGCGGCGGCAATCAGCATTTCACGGGCGGAGGCACCCGCCTTGCGCAGATATTCTTGCGAGTTGCGAATGGTGCGACTGCCCACAGCGGCCATGTCACCGTAGACACGTTTTTGACGCAAGTTCTCGTGCGCGGTGGCGTACTCCACGCGCACCTGTTTCCAGTCAGCTTCGAGCTCGTCGGCCACCAACTGAGGGGCCGAGGTGCGGCTGCCCTGGCCCATTTCGGTGCGAGCGTAGCGAATGATGATGGTCTCGTCAGCTTGAATCTCGATCCAGGCATTGACGCGCTCAGCCGTGGCGGCCATGCCTTTTTCAGGCAAGAAAAAGCCCAGCGACAAGGCCGCAGCAGCGGTGCTAGAGACCTTCAAGAAGCTGCGACGGTCCACGCCATCGTTGAGGTGTGAGGTGGTCATGCGTGTGCTCCTTTGTTGGCCACCGCGTGGATGGCTTGGCGCATGCGCGCATAGGTCCCACAGCGGCAGATGTTGCTCATGGCGGCATCGATGTCTTCGTCCGTGGGCTTGGGTTTTTTCTTGAGCAAGGCCACAGCCGTCAAGATTTGGCCGCCTTGGCAGTAACCGCACTGGGGCACCTCATGGTCAATCCAAGCTTGTTGCACCGCATGCAGGGTGCCGTTTTTATTGGCCAATCCCTCGATGGTGACCACCTTTTGTGATGCAGCGGCAGACACGGGGTAAGAGCATGAGCGCACGGGCTCGCCGTTCAAGAGCACCGTGCACGCGCCGCACTGGGCCACGCCACAACCGAATTTGGGACCTTTGATGTCAAGCTCATCGCGCAAGGCCCACAAAAGAGGCATGTCGGGCTCGACGTCGGCCTCATGCACACGTCCGTTGATGTTGAGTTTCATGTTGTCTGCCACCTCGTTGAAAGAAGCGCCTAGGGTAGCCAATTCAAATGCGTCTCACCAGCGTGAAAGCCCCCTAAAGTGCACAGTACTGACGCCTTCGCGTCAGCCATGCGTCAGGCTGGGCCGCACACCGATATCATCAAAGTCTCATCCAATGAGACGATTGATTGACGAGAGGCGGCGTTCACACGATAGTGCATGCGTTTGAAAGCTGTCCCCCTTTTTTAAACGCTGAACTTGAACGCCATCTTTGAACGCCATCTTTGAACGTCAACTTTGAAAGCCAACCTTGAGCCTTGATGCCCACTTGGTGCGCTTGCACCTGCAATCCCCCGACCCGGCGGCCTTGGCCGCTTTCTACGCGCGCTGCTACGGCATGCAACAGCGCGTGATCGGCCAGACCCACCTGTGCGAGGGGCCGCTCAGAGCCGTGCACATGTCACCCGGTCAAGCCAACCAGCTGCACTACGCGCTGTGGGCCTGCAATTCACAGGCAGCTTGGGAGCGCTTGTGTGCCAAAACAGCCACGCTGCCGCACGTCGATTTAAGTGGGTTTTCAGACCTGCCCCAAGGCGCCTTGGGTCTGCGAGACCCGCAAGGCTTGTGCCTGGTGTTTGTGCCGCCTCAAGCTCCCCCCGCACCCACGCAGCTCGCCAGCCCCCTGCCTGGGGCCACCAACCAACACTTTGCTATTCGAACCCAGCAGATCGAGACCTTGCTGAGCTTTTACACCGAACAATTGGGCTTTACTTTGTCCGACCGGGTGCAAGACGACAGCGGCAAACTCACCGCCTGCTTTTTGCGCACCGAGCACCTGCACCATTGCATCGCCTTGTTTGGCGCGCCCGTGAACTGCTTTGACCACCAGTCGTTTGAAACCCCGAACTGGGCCGACCTCAAAGACTGGGCCGACCACATGGGTCGCCTGCGAACCGAAATCGTCTGGGGTGTGGGGCGCCACGGGCCCGGGGACGATGTGTTTTTCATGGTTCGGGACCCCGATGGCAATTTGGCTGAAATATCGGCAGAAATAGAAACCTGCGCGAGCGACAGACCGGTGGGTATCTGGCCACATGAAGAGCGCACCCTCAATGTGTGGGGCAAAGCCATCATGCGCAGTTGAGTCCCTGGCATGCCCAACACCCAGCGCATCTTGCGCGTGCTCAATGCCTTCACCGCCCAGCGTCCTGAGATATCTCCCGAATGGTTGATGGCTGACTTGGGCGCCTCACGCGCCAGCATTTACCGTGACCTGCAGCAGCTCAGCCGCGTGGGCTTGATCGAACGTGTGAGCGAGCGGGGCTACTCGCTGGGTCCCAAAATCGTGGAGTTAGATCGGCAAATTCGCCACTCCGACCCGCTCTTGCGCTCAGCCGCAGAAATTCCAGCGCACTTGGCACGCACCACGGGCGGGCGGGTGCTCATCTGCCGCTTGCATGACGACAAAGTGCTGTGCATCCAAGACACCCCCGGCCAGCACGCTCCTTGTGCCGTGAGTTACGAGCGCGGCAAAGCCATGCCCCTGTACAAAGGCGCCACCTCCAAAATCATCTTGGCACACCTGCCCAGCAAAAAAGTGGACGAGCTGTTTGCCAAAGAACAGGCGTTCATTCGCTGCGCCGGGTTGGCACAGACCTTGGAGGAACTTCACTTGGTGCTCAAGCAGTGGCGCAGCGAAGGCAGCGTCACCACCGAGGCAGATCTTGACCCACACACCGTGGGCTGTGCGGTCGCTTTGATGCAGGGCAAGCGAGTGCTGGGCAGCTTGAGCGTGGTCTTGCCGGCCCAAGCTGTTAACCCCGAAAAACACGCGCGCGACCTGCGCGAGTTGCGCAGCGCAGCGCGGCGTATCGAAGCCCGATTGGCCTCAGAGCACAAAAAACCTCCCCCCACAGCGACGAGTTAAGCATGAACCCAATTTTGAATTTTGATGTGATTGTGGTGGGCACCGGCCCCAGCGGCTTGGTGCTCGCGCACTTGCTGGGCAACCATGGCGTGAGCGCCTTGGTGATCGATAAAAACGCGGGCCCCGTAGACGAGGCACGTGCGGTCACCATTGACGACGAAAGCCTGCGCACCCTCCAAGCGACTGGCATGCTGCCCGAGGTGCTGACCCATGTGGTGCAAGGCTACGGCGTGCATTACTACTCGTGGACAAATCAGTTGTTTGCCAAGATCGAGCCGAGCTCGCAGGAATACGGCTACCCCAAACGCAACGCTTTTCGCCAACAACTCTTGGTGCAAACCTTGAGCCAAGGCTTGACCCGCCAAGCCTCGGTGAGTCTGCGCTATGACCATGAACTCCTCAGCCTTGAACAACACGCAGACCATGTCAGCGCCACCGTGCAACACCAGGGCCAAACCCAGGCCTTCACCGCGCGCTGGCTGGTGGCGTGCGACGGCGGGCGCAGCACGGTGCGTGAGTTGCTAGGCATTGCCCTGGAGGGCAGCACCTACAAGGAAAAGTGGTTGATTGCAGACTTGATTGGTCGCGCCTCAGCGTTTCGCCACACCCGCACTTACTGCGACCCACAGCGTCCGGCCATTCGCCTGCCCGGTCCGCAAAGCACCGTGCGCTATGAGTTCATGCTGCACCCGGGTGAAGATCCTCAAGCCGTTTTGCAAGACGAACAGCTGCGCAGTTGGATTCGTGGCCGCGATCCGCAAGACGCACAGCTGCAACTGTTGCGCAAAGTGGTCTACACCTTCCATGCGCGCGTGGCCACGCGCTGGCGCGAGGGTCGAGTGCTGTTGGCAGGCGACGCGGCACACCTCACGCCACCCTTTGCAGGGCAAGGCATGAACAGCGGCGTGCGAGACGCTGCCAACTTGGCTTGGAAACTGGTGGCCAACTTGCAGCACGGCGCTTCGCCCCAACTGCTGCAGAGCTACCAACAAGAACGCAAACCACACGCGTGGGCCTTGATTCAAATGGCCTTGCGCATTGGCGCTTTCATGCAACCCAAGTCACGCTGGGGCGCGGCCTTGGCCCAAACCTTGTTGAAAGTGGTGTGCCTGGTGCCCGCGGCACGCGACTACATCTTGCACCTCAAGTTCAAACCCAAGCCCCGTTTCCACGAAGGATTTTTTGTTCCCTGGAACATCCCCCACGCCAAAATCCCAAGTGGCCAGCTCATGACCCAACCCTTGGTTGAGTTGCCCCATGGCAAGACCTCTCTGCTTGACGATTTGCTGGGACAAGGCTTTGCTGTGCTGCAGTGGGCCGACTCTGCGGACTTGGTGTTGCCAAAGAACATGCATGCGCGCGTGGTGCGTGTGGTACGGCATGAGGATGATTTTTTGCCTGCCACCACCGCCGCGCATGCGCTGTGCGTGCGTGACTTGCAGCGCGAACTCGCCGCAGTGCTCGACAGCGCCCAAGCACAGGCCGTGGTGCTCAGGCCCGACCGTTACGTCATGGCTTATGTGGGACAGGATGCTGCACAAGCCTGTGGCACCATCGCGGAAATTTTTCACACGGTCTACCCTTCGCAGGTTTGAACACCATGTCTTCACGCACTTTTTTTTGCAAGTTCATCTGCACGGCTTTGTGGCTCCTGTGCACCACATCTATGACCTGGGCACAAGCGCCCTACCCCAACCGCGCCATCAAACTGGTCTCCCCCATACCGCCCGGTGGCGCCCCCGATTTGATTGCACGCGCCATTGGCTACAAGCTCTCGACAGGACTCAACCAGGCGGTGGTGATTGAAACCAAGGTGGGCTCTAACGGCAACATCGCTGCGGAATTTGTGGCACGTGCACCGGCCGATGGCTACACCTTGCTGGTGGGCATGGACAGTTTGTTTGTCATCAACCCCTATCTCTACCCCAAGGGTGCAGTGGATGTGAACAAAGAACTCATCCCCATTGCCTCGCTGGGCAGCAACCAGTTTGTCTTGTCGGTCAATGCGGCCTTGCCAGTGAAGACGTTGCCTGAATTTGTGGCCTATGTGAAAAAAGCCACGCCCCCGCCCGCATACGCCTCGGGGGGCAACGGCAGCCAGCACCACCTCACCATGGAAATGCTCAAAGCCCGTGCGGGCATGGACTTGCTGCATGTGCCCTATAAAGGTGGCGCGCCGGCCACCACGGCCACCATTGGTGGTGAAACCGTTGCCATGTTCTCGGGCACCTCCAACGCGGCACTCATCAAAGCGGGCAAACTCAAAGCCATTGCGGTCAGCAGCTCGCAACGTCTCAAAGAAATGCCCGAAGTGCCCACCATTGCCGAGACCTACCCGGGCTTTGACAACAGCATCTGGATTGGCCTGTTCGCGCCGGCGGGTACACCCGACGCCGTGGTGCAGCGCTTGCGCGCGGAAGTGGCCAAAGCCTTGCATGCGAGCGACTTGGTGGAAGCCTTTGACAAAGCTGGGGGCATCGAGCCTATGCTGACCACCCCAGAAGAGCTGCAAGCGAGAATCAAGCGCGATCAAATCAAATACAGCAAGATCATTCGCGACCTTGGCATCAAACCCGACTGAGTGCAGCGCCAGCCCCAAGCCTCATCCCCATTTACCCTTTGATCCATTCACTTTTTCACGGAGTCTCATTTGTCCAACCTCAATCTCTCCATTGCCGTCGGTGACTACGACCATGTGCGCGACCTCATGTCTGGACGCGTACGCGCCGAAGGCATCGACATCACCCCCATCCATGTGCCGGTTGAAGAAATGTTTTTTCGCTTCACCAAATTCCAAGAGTGGGACGTGTCGGAGATGTCATTTGCCAAAGCCATCTCGCTGGTGTCCCACAGCGACCCCTGGCTGGTCTTGGTGCCTGTGTTTCCTTCACGGGCATTTCGACACTCGTCCATCTATGTTCGCAAAGACCGCCACATCCAAGCCCCGGGCGATCTGGCGGGCAAGAAGGTGGGGGTGCCCGAATGGGCACAAACCGCAGCGATTTACTCGCGCGGTATGCTGGCCCATGAGTACGGTGTGGACCTCAACAGCATCGACTGGTACCAAGCGGGGGTGAACGATGCCGGGCGGCGTGAAAAAGTGGCCTTGCAACTGCCACAAGGTCTGCGCTACACCCCCATGCCCCACACCTCGCTGTCTGAGATGCTGCTCAACGGCACGCTGGACGCAGTCCTGAGCGCGCGCCCACCCAGCGCATTTGTCGAGCACCCCGAGTTGGTGGAGCGCCTGATCCCCAACTACCGCGACGTCGAGATGGCGTATTGGCAAAAAACACAGATCTTTCCGATCATGCACGTGATGGCCATCAAGCGCGAGGTGTACGAGAAGAACCGCTGGATCGCCACCAACTTGCTCAAAGGGTTTGAGCAAGCCAAAACCCGAAGCCTGCACCGTGCCGCTGACATCACCGCTTCTTCCTACCCGCTGCCCTGGGTGGCCGACTACGCGGCCCAATCGCAAGCCATCATGGGCGACGATTTCTGGCCATATGGCATCGAGGGCAATCGCTCGACACTGGAGGCCTTCAGCCAGTATGCTTGGGAGCAAGGTATCACCACCCGCCACCTCAAACTCGAAGAAATATTCGTCAAAGAGGTCCAAGACAGCGTGAAGGTCTGAGCATGAACACACACCGTACATACCGTTATTACGACTTGATCGTGGCCGCGTTTGTGACGGTGCTGCTGTGTGCCAACTTGATTGGTGCGGGCAAAGTGGCTCAAGTCGAGTTGCCCGTGGTGGGCACCTTGGTCTTTGGAGCCGGGGTGCTGTTTTTTCCGATCTCTTATTTCTTTGGCGACATCTTGACCGAAGTCTATGGCTACGCCCATGACCGTCGTGCGGTGTGGTGTGGCTTTGGCGCTTTGGCCTTTGCTGCGCTCATGGCGTTTGTGGTGACGGCTCTGCCGGCAGCACCGGGTGACTACAACAGCCAGTTGCAATCGGGCTTGCAGGTGGTGTTTGGTAACACTTGGCGCATTGCGTTGGGCTCGATCTTGGCATTTTGGGCGGGTAGCTTGATCAACAGCTTTGTGCTGGCCAAACTCAAAATCATGACCGAGGGCAAGCACTTGTGGGTGCGCACCATCGGCTCGACCATGGCTGGCGAGTTGGTTGATTCGTCGCTGTTTTACATGCTCGCCTTTTATGCCATTTGGCCCACCGAACAGGTGATTCAAGTGGCCATCACGCAGTACGTCTTGAAGACCAGCTGGGAGGTGCTCGCCACGCCCATGACCTACCGCATCGTGGCGTTTTTAAAGCGCAAAGAAAACGAAGACTTCTACGACACCCACACCAACTTCACGCCCTTCAAGGTATCGGTCTGAACGTTGGTCTGAACCGCTAGCTCAACGGCCACCCTAACAATCGTCGGTCAACTCACCAAAGCTCAGCTCGGCGCGTGAGATGGGGCCTGCTCGCTGGCCAAGCGCAGACCCCGGAGTTTGACTCTCAGCAGTTTGGATCTCAGTAAAAAGACTTTTCAGATCCCAGCTGCCCTGCTCACAAACGCGGCCACAAAGCAGGTGATCGATGCGATCGTCTTGCTTGGCGAGTGCATGAACTCCGCCCCTGGACCTAGGGGAAGGTGCGCAGGGCATCAGGCTCACAAAGCCCTGAGCCCCCTCTTGGGCCCAGCGCGCTTACGGTCTTGGCGCGGATGTGGGGGCATGGCCCCCAGGTGCAAAGCAGCAGACTCTGAACGCGAGCCCCAAGAAAAGGGATGGGGGCCGTGGCTTGATCCTCTGTGCGCACTGTGGCGCTTGGAGGATCAAGACCATGCGAGCGCTGCGCCTGCATGGCGTGCTCGCGCTGGCCTACCCACGCCAAGTCGCAATCAGTCCAGCGTGATGTTTTTACGCTTGATCAGTTGCTCGTAGGTCTTGCCCTTGGCGTCTGCGTTTTTGCGAATCTCGTCTGGCGACCAGCTCAACGGCTCAAACGCAAAGGTGTTGAAACGAGCTTTGACTTCGGGGTCGCCCAAGACCTTGATCACATCGGCATTGATCTTGGCCTTCACGTCGTTGGGCAAACCTTTGGGCGAGACCAAGGTCACAAACGAGTTCACTTCAAAGCCAGCAGGGCCGCCCGACTCAGCCATGGTGGGCACCTCAGGCATTTGCGACAAGCGCTTGGGTGCTGCCACCGCGATGTAGCGAATCTTGCCTGCCTTGAACAAACCCTGGCTCGAAGGAATGCTGCCAAAGGACCACTGCACATCGCTGGAGCCCACCGATGTGAAAAGCTGAGACATTTCACGAAACGCCACATGCGTCATGTCGGTGCCAGTGAGCAACTCCAGTTCTTCGCCACCCAAGTGACCTGGGCTACCAACGCCCCATGAACCGTAGTTCACCTTGGTGGGCTCAGCTTTGGCTGCGGCAATGAGGTCTTTCATGTTTTGCCACTTGGAGTCGGTGGCCACTGCCACAAGGAACGGGGTTCTGAACAACACCGCAACTGGGTCAAATGCGTTGAACGGCACGAAAGCTTTGGACTTGTACAAGTGCGGCACAGCGCCTATGTGTTCGCTGTCGAGTTGCAACAAGTTGTAGCCATCTGCTGGCAAGCGCACCACCGAGTCGATGGCGATGAAGCCACTGGCACCGGGCCGGTTGATGATGAGCACAGGCTGGCCCCACAACTTGGCGAGTTTTTCACTCACTTGGCGCAGCACCGCATCGGGTCCGCTACCCGCCGGAAAAGGCGTGGCAATGGTCACGGGTTTGTTGGGGAAAGTGGCTGCAGTTTGGGCCCAAGCACCCGAGCTCAGGGTCAGCAACGAAGCCGTCAAACACACGAGGCGCGCGACACGTACAGGAGAAAACAAAGACATGTGTGAAATCCTTGATGAAATGAACAAGTTCAAAGAAACGCTTGCAGCTTAACCGCTTGTGCGCAGCCTAGCAGGGGCAGCGCATCATGCGGCATCTGGCTGGAGCATGGGTGCCGCTTTTTGGAAAGCTTGCAGCTGCATGCACGCGGCATCGACCCCCGCAATCAGCGGCCATTGGGTCATGTCCACTTTGAAGCGACGCGCGCTCTCGACCTGGGGCACCAGGTACACATCGGCCAGGGTAGGTGTGTCACCAAAGCAAAAACGACCGCGTTGGCTATCGGCTTTGAGCAAGGCCTCCAGTGCGTCAAAACCAGCAGAAATCCAGTTGGCACACCAGGTGTTGATCGCGGCTTCGTCGGCCTTGAACTGGTGGCGCAGGTACTCCAGCACACGGCGGTTGTTGAGCGGGTGGATGTCGCAGCCGACCATAGCCGCCAGGGCTCGCACATGGGCACGTTGATCTGCGTCTTGGGGCAACAAAGCTGGCGTGGGGTAGCGCTCTTCCAACCACTCGATGATCGCCGGCGACTGAATCAGCACCTGGTCGTCGTGCACCAGAGCAGGCACCAGGCCCTGTGGGTTGAGCGACTTGAAGGCTTCTTTCAAATGCTCTTCGGTGCGCAAATCCACCGCGATGTACTCAGCGCTCACGCCCTTGAGGTTCAAGGCAATGCGCAGACGGTGCGAGGTACCACTGCGGAAAAAGTTGTAGAGTTTCATAGGAAGGCTCACTCTGCGGCTGTGATGTTCAATGCCACCTCGCCCACACCAGCCACATGGCCTTGGATGCGGTCGCCTGCCACGACCGGCCCCACACCTTCGGGTGTGCCGGTGTAAATCAGGTCGCCAGGCTGCAAGTGGTAGAACAAGGACAAGTCGGCAATGATTTCGCGAATGCCCCAAATCAATTTGTTCACATCCGAGTGTTGCTTGGTCTGGCCATTCACGCTCAAGGCGATTTCGCCGCTCTCGATCACCACCTCGGGCATGGGCACCACCTCGCTGCACACCGAGGACTGCTCCACGTCTTTGCCCAAGTCCCAAGGACGGCCTTTGTCTCGGGCCACCAGTTGCAAGTCGCGCCGTGTCATGTCCAAGCCCGTGGCGTAGCCATAAATCAGGGTGTGGGCATCTTCGGCTTTGACACGAAAGCCCGCTTTGCCCACCACCAAAACCAACTCCATTTCGAAGTGGTAGTTCTGGGTCTCAGGTGGGTAGGCAATGCTTGCACCCGAGTGCACCAAAGTTTGCGGTGCCTTGGTGAAATAAAACGGACGCTCGACGGACTTGTCCACGGGCTTGCCCATTTCCACCGCATGCGCGTGGTAGTTGCGGCCTACAAAAAACAAGCGGTTGATGGGCAAACGCTCAGTCTTGCCCCGTACGGGCAAGGATTCAACAGCGGGAGGGGTCCAAAGGTAGGTGGGTTGTGTCATGGGAGCTTTCTAAAAAATGAATGCGGGGCGCACCCTTGTGGCCCCGCAGTAAAGGAAAAGGTCAAGCGGTTTAACCGCGGTTTTCGTAGACACCGAGTTTGCGGTGCAAGGGCGACTCATCGGCCATGAACACAAAGGTGGGCTTGTCTGCGTGGCGGTTGGTCAAGGTCACACTGGTGTAGCCGGGAGCGCAACAGGTGTCGGCCTCGGTGAGTGTGAAATTTTGGTCTTCGATGGCGATCTCGGCGCCGCCTTCGATGACGTGGAACACGCAGGCGGGCGAGCGGGCTGGCAAACGCAAGCTTTGTCCGGGGCGCAGCATGAGGGCATAAAAGCCCAAGATGTTTTCTGCGTCTTCACCCGTCTCAGGGTTGACATAGGTCAGTTGCACCGCCTCTTGCTCAGGCAAGTCCTCCCCCATGGCCAGCAAGGCAGCGCGTGCTTGGTCCCAGGGGTAACGCAGCATGGGGTATTTTTTAGATGAACGCTCAAACACCGGCGTGGGCAACATGCCCCCACGGGCGTATTGACGCTCGCCCCGACCCGCGTGAATGGTTTGGGGTTCACCATTGACGTGGTAGGAGGCCTCCATGTAGTAGACCAGCGGCAAATCCAGCACGTCCAACCACACCACGGGTTGGTCTCCGTCGTGGCCGTGTTCGTGCCACAGGCCCGTGGGGGTCAAGATGAGATCGCCCCGACTCATCGGGCACTTCTCACCATCCACGGTGGTGTAGGCGCCCTCGCCTTCGACAATCATGCGCACGGCGTTGGGCGTGTGGCGGTGTGACGGTGCCCACTCACCGGGCAACAAGAGTTGCATGCCTAAGTACATGGCGGCACTGGCTTGCATTTTCTCCAAGCCATGGCCGGGGTTGGCCAGCACCAGCACGCGGCGCTCGGCTTTTTCAATCGGCGTTAACTCACCCGCTTTGAGCAGCAAAGGCTTGATGGTGTGATAAGCCCAAAACGTGGCGCGGGTGTTGGGACGCGGCTTGCCCGGTGGCAACACACCGCGCAAACTGGGCCACAAAGGCACCAGGTTGTGGCTGGTCAGCTCAGCCCGGTAGTCGGCAGGCAGGTCTTCGAGTTTTCCGAGATCGTTCATGAATCTTCCAATCTGAGTGACGTTGATCAGTTCGAGGCCGCAGACAAGCAGTTGTCCACGTTCCAGCCATAGAGCCATTCCATCGCATCATAGAAGCGCTCAGGGGTACGGCCTCGCCACAAGTCATTGCGCACCAAACGCTCCACACCTTTGGCGTGGTAGAGACGGCCCATCTCACGGCCCGACAACACGATGCGTGCGGTGCGCGCCACGCGCGCGCGCTGGTACAAATCGAAGGCTTTGACAAAGTCGTTGTTGTTGACCCGCAAGGCTTCGCCCAGGGTCACCGCATCTTCAATCGCCATACACGCGCCCTGCGCCATGTACTGCGTGGTGGGGTGCGCAGCGTCACCCAACAAAGTGACGCGACCAAACGACCACTGGCCAATTGGCTCGCGGTCAGCCGTCGCCCAGCGACGCCAGCTTTTGGGCAAATCAATCAACTGACGCGCCTTGGGGCAAATGCCTTGAAAGTAGCTTTGCACCTCTTCTTTGCTGCCATCGGTCACGCCCCACTCTTCTTGCTTGCGGCTGTGAAAGGTCACCACCACGTTGTATTGCTCGCCACCGCGCAAGGGGTAGTGCACCAAGTGGCAGTTCGGGCCCACCCAAATACTGGCCGCGTTCCACTGCAAATCCACCGGAAAGTCTTTCTTGTCCACCACGGCGCGGTAGACCACATGGCCTGTGATGCGCGCGGGGTCATTGACGTACTGGGCGCGCACGACAGACTTCACGCCATCGGAACCAATGAGTGCCGTGCCCTTGTGGGCGTTGCCATGTTGGTCATACACCGTCACGCTGTGTTCGTCTTGCTCGATGCGCTCCACGCGGGTCGAAGTCACCACTTGCACCTTGCCGGTTTCTTTTGCACCCTCGTACAGCGAGGTGTGCACGTCCATGCGGTGGATGACCGCGTAAGGGTTGCCAAACCGTTGAATGAAGGCCTCACCCGTTGGGATTTTGCCCACCTGGTATTCGTCGATCGCGTCGTGCATCACCATGAAGTCGGTGTAGACGGCGCGGCTGCGCGCTTTCTCGCCCACCCCCAATGCGTCAAAGGCATGAAAAGCATTGGGGCCCAACTGGATGCCCGCACCGATCTCTCCAATCTCCGGCGCTTGTTCCAGTACTTTGACCTCAAAACCTTGGCGTGTCAGCGCCAAAGCGGCAGCCAACCCCCCAATGCCGCCACCGGCCACCAGCACAGGCAAGGTTTGCGTTGTGATGCTCATATGGACCCCTTTTGAAAATATTCAGTATACGTACTATTATTGTAGCAAGGCCCATGAGCCTAACGTTTGGCCTGTGACCCGGACTTACCCTTAGCTCCTCGAGCAAGGAACGCCATCAAGTTGTGCTGGGGCCAGGATGCCGTGTGGCGTCGTGGTCGACGCTGGAGTCGCTGGGGCCAAACATCTCTCGCAACGCGACTTGTTCAGCCTCACTGAGCTCGTGGGTTTTGGCAGCTCCCCGGCTCGGGGTGATTTGCGCTTGGGCGATGTGCATGAAGATGCGTGCAGCCATCTCTGCATTCATGATCGCTAAGTCTTGTTTGCTGAGTTGAGCCATGACTGCTCGCGTGGGTTCACGCCCTCAGGCAAGGTTGGGTTGATGGGGGGGAGCTTTGACGATTTGACGTGACTCGACGTCAAACAACACGTCGTTGAAGTGCACGTTGACACTTCGTTTGTGGCTGGCCTCTATGGCCTCAAAGGGGTCCAATCCCAAAACCCCAATCATGTAGTAATTGAGGGCTTGCATGAAACCCACAAAAGAACTGTTGCCAGCCTCAAACTCTGGCGCCACGATCGACCACTTACCAGCTTCCGATTTCTCTTTGATCACCTGCACGTTGCAGGTGCGGCTTTTGTAAAAACAGCCGTACTGCTCCAACTGATAGTGCAGCAGCCCCGAGAGCAGGCCGTCTGCCTCCGGATAAAGATAGACAGCCTGAGGGTAAATTTTGAAGTAGTCCATCATCACTTCCATCGATTCTTTATTAATTTCATTTTAAATGAATTATTAGGTATTAATAACGAATTAATGAAAAATTCAAGAGCCTGGGTCAAATCACATGTCCCGCGTTGACGATGTTTTGATCAATGAGCAGCTGTGCATACACCCCGGCTGTGTTGTAGTTGTAGGCCACCAAGGTGTGGCCGGCGTAGGTGATGGCGGTATTCGTAACCGATTTCGTCCAATCCGCCAAGCTGATATTGACGACATCCGTGGCGTCCCCCCACACCATCAACTGGTGCTGGGCCACGCTCGCCCCCAAGGCCGAAGCACTGGAGCTGCCTGTGTTAGCGCTGTTGAAGACGTTCATGCCCGTCATGTCCAACACATCACCCAGGCCTAACTTGAGTTGATTTCCAAGTCCGCCACTCATGCTGGCGTCGAGGGACAAATCCACGACTTCGATCGAGCTCAAACGCGAGGCCCCACCACCCACATTGCGAATAGCTGTCAAATCCACCAAGCCACTCAGGGTAGAGGCTGCGCCACTGGCCAGTTGCACCACGTCTATGCCTGTACCGCCATCGATGCGCGCCAACTGGGTGGTGTTGCCACCCGCGCCAAACGTGCTTTGCAAGGCATTCACCATGGCGGCGCTCACCACAAAAGTGTCGTTGCCCGCTCCGCCGTACAACACATCGGCCCCAGTGGTGGCGCTGGAGATCAAGGTGTCATCTCCCGAACTGCCCACCAGAGTTTGGTTGCCGCTGGAGGTCAAGGTGTGGTGACTCGATGTCGCAACTTGGTCCACCGCCGTTTGAGAAAAAGCTCCCGAGGTGCTGCCAAAAATCACGTAGCTGCGGCCTGCATCGGTGGAAGAAGTGGGGTCTGCCCCATTGGCTCCGACCAGCAGATCAGCCAAACCGTCTCCATTGACATCGCCTGCGGCACTCACCGATGTACCGCTGAAGTCGCCATTGCCTTGTCCATCGATCACAAAGCCGCCTGAGCCAAAAGCCACGTCTGTCAAATCAATTGAACCACCGCTGGTCTTGCCAAACACCACATAGCTGCGCCCGGCGTTGTAGCCAGCCGCACTGGCTGTGGCTTGGAAGGGTGAGCTGACGATCACATCGGCCAGGCCGTCACCATTGACGTCCCCCGCTGTGCTGACAGACCAGCCACTTCGGTCGTTGTTGTCATGGCCATTGATGACAAAGCCACCCGTGCCTGCAGCCACAGCAGATAGGTCAATGGGCGCTGTGCTGGTTTGACCAAACACCACGTAGCTTCGCCCGACTTGGGTGACCGTACCCAAGCTGGCATAGATCGCGCCCACCACCACGTCTGCCAGACCGTCGCCATTGACGTCCCCGGCTGCGCTCACGCTGTAGCCGCTTTGGTCGCCCGCAAATTGACCGTTGATGACAAACCCCCCGGTTCCGGCCGCCACATCCGAGACTTGGATGGGGGTGCCAGTGGCCTTGCCAAAGACCACGTAACTGGTTCCTGGGCTGGTCCCGGGTGAGCCCACGATCACATCGGCAAAGCCGTCCCCGTTGACGTCACCGGCTGCGCTGACCGAGAAGCCAGAGTTGGCTGCGGTTGATAAACCGTTGATGACAAAGCCCCCCACACCCGTGGCCACACCCGACAGATCGACAGGACTGCCACTTGTCTTGCCAAACACCACATAACTGCGCCCTGCATCCACCCCCCCGGCCGGGTCGGATTTGTAGGCCCCCACGATCACATCGGCTAGGCCGTCGCCGTTGACGTCACCGGCGGATTTGACCGAGTAGCCGCTGTAATCACTCTGTCCTTGGCCGTTGATCACAAATCCGCCCACGCCCGCTGCAACCGCAGACAAATCAATGGCAGTGCCAGTGCTCTTGCCAAACACCACATAACTGCGCCCTGCATCCAAACCAGCAGCAGGATCAGATTTATTGGCCCCCACCAACAAGTCAGCCAAACCATCCCCGTTGACGTCACCCGCTGAACTCACCGAGATGCCGCTTTGATCGCTGGCACCTTGGCCGTTGATTACAAAGCCCCCGGTGCCTGCGGCCACCGCCGACAAATCAATCCCCGTGGTGTCGGTCTTGCCAAACACCACATAGCTGCGCCCCGCAGAGGGACCAGCCGCAGGGTTGGAGAGAATAGCGCTCACGATCACATCGGCCAATCCGTCCCCGTTGACGTCACCGGCCGCGCTGACCGAGCTTCCACTGGCGTCGAGTGAGCATTGGCCATTGATCACAAAGCCCCCAGTGCCAGCGGCAATGCTCGAGAGTAAGAGGTAGCCTGAGTTGCCATTGATCGTGATGGTGATGACTTGGGGGGTTCCGTCTACCGTGTTCACAGTGAAGGTATCGGTGAGGGTCTGACCCGTGTTCAAGGCTTGCACGGAGGCATTGCTGTTGTCCAAGGTGTAGGTCCACTTCCATTGACCCAAGACCCTCTTCATGGTGTAGGTGCCATAGCCTCCATCGCTGAGGGTGTCTGTGTTCACCGCGATGAAACTATTGGCCGGGTTATCAATGTCGGTATCTGTCAACCTCTGGCTGGGGCTGACATTGGGGTAACTGTTTTCTGTCATCACCGCCGTGACAGGACCACTGATCACGGCCGGATCATTGGTGCCCAACATATTGATGGTGATGACTTGCGTGGTGCCGTCCACCGTGGCCACGGTGAAGGAGTCGGTATACGTTTGCCCGCCGACAAACTCGTCGTGCGCGCTGTTGGCCGTGTAAGTCCAAGCACCCCCTGCGTTAATGGTGAATTGACCATAGCCATGACTGCCTGCTACCCCCGTTTGCGGCACAAAGGCGGCACTGCTGTCCACATCGGTGGCTGTGAGTTGCCCAGTGGTGCTCAAGGATGATGCTGAGTTGGTTTCTGTCAAGCTCACAGTGCTCAAACCCGTGATGACCGTGGGATCGTCGGCACCTGTCACGGTCACGTTCAAGGTGCTCGTACCACTCAAGTTGCTGTCGGTGGCGCGCACCGTGAAGCTTTCGCTAGGTGAGCTGGCGGCCGCCACGGCGTTGACAGCCCCAGCGTTGGGCACAAACACGTAAGCGCCGCTGCTGCTGTTGACGTACAAGGTGCCATAAGTGCCTGCTTTTTGCAGGTCATAACTCGCTGCGCTGACCGTGTAAGACCCGCTCACCCCACCTGTGATGCCGTATGTCAGCGGTGTGCCCGTGTCAACAAAGCTGGCGTTCAAAGTCCCCGTCACATTGCTGAAGGTGTCCACCGCGGTGGTGTCGGTCAAGTTGATGGCAGCAGGCGCGCTGAGCACTGGCGTGTCGCTGGGGTCTTTGATAAAAGTCAGGTGACCGGCAGCATTCACGATGTTTTGGTCGATGAGCAATTGCGCGTGCTCGGAGGCCGAGTTGCTGTCAAAGGCCACCAGGGTGTGACCGTTGTAAGTCACTGCAGTGTTGGACAACGACTTGATCCAGCTGCCCAGATTGACGGTCACATAGTCTGTGGCATCGCCCCACACCATCAATTGGTGCATGGCCACACTCGCGCCCAGAGCGGTGCCACTTGAGCTGCTGGTGTTGCTGCTGTTGAAGACGTTCATGCCCGTCATGTCCAGCACATCACGCAAACCGAGGGTGAGCTGGTTGCCTTTGCCAGCACTCAAACTGGCGTCGGCTGACATGTCCACCACTTCTATGCTGTTAAGTCGTGAACTGTTCGCTCCTGCGTTGGATACGGCCGTCAAATCAAATGCGGTGTTGGCCAAGGCGTTGGCTGTCCCACTGGCCAGTTGCAGCACATCGATACCCGTCCCCCCATCGATGCGCGCCAACTGGGTGGTGTTGCCACCGGCACCAAACGTGCTTTGCAAGGCTGCCACCATCGCGGCAGTGACCACCAAGGTGTCATTGCCAGCCCCCCCGTACAACACATCGGCCCCAGTGGTGGCGCTGGAGATCAAGGTGTCATCTCCCGAACTGCCCACCAGGGTTTGGTTGCCGAGGGAGGTCAAGGTGTGGTGACTCGACGTCGCCACTTGGTCCACCGCCGTTTGAGAAAAAGCTCCCGTGGTGCTGCCAAAAATCACGTAACTGCGTCCTGCATCTACGCCCGAGGCGGGGTCCGAGAGTGGGGCGCCCACCAACAAATCGGCCAAGCCATCGCCATTCACATCGCCAGCGGCACTGACAGACTGGCCACTGTTGTCGCCAGCACATTGCCCATTCACCACAAAACCGCCTGTGCCCGCAGCCACTGCCGATAAATCAATCGCGCTGGTGTTCGTCTTGCCGAAGACCACATAGCTGCGTCCCGCATCCACCCCGGTGACGGGGTCTGACAACCAAGCGCCTACGATCACATCGGCCAGGCCATCCCCGTTCACATCCCCCGCTGCGGACAAAGAAACACCACTGTTGTCTGCGCCACATTGACCTTTGATCACAAAGCCCCCGTGGCCTGCAACCACCGCGGACAAATCAATGCCCGCTGTGTTGGTCTTACCAAACACCACATAGCTTTGCCCGGCCAGAGCGCCTCCTGCAGTGCTGGCACTGACAGCACTCACCAACACATCGGCCAAACCGTCTCCGTTCACATCCCCCGCTGCACTCACCGCATAACCGCTGTTGTCGCCCGGGCTTTGGCCGTTGATCACAAAGCCCCCCACACCGGTGGCTACATCCGACAGCTCAATGGCGCTGGTGTTGGCTTTACCAAAGACCACATAACTACGTCCTGCATCAGCTCCAGCCGCAGGATCGGATTGATAGGCGCCCACAATCACATCCGCAAATCCGTCGCCGTTGACATCCCCTGCAGCACTGACCTTGGCACCACTGAGGTCTGAGGCACATTGCCCGTTGATCACAAAACCACCCACGCCTGCTGCCACGGCTGACAGATCCACGGAGGTGGTGTTGGCTTTGCCAAACACCACGTAACTGCGCCCCGCATCGTTTAAGCCGCTAGGATCTGATAAGCCGGCACCGACAATCAGATCTGCTAGACCATCGCCGTTCACGTCACCCGCCGAACTCACAGACATCCCACTTCGGTCCCCAGCGCATTGGCCATTGATCACAAAGCCACCCGCACCGCCCGCGACCGCCCCCAGATCAACAGCGGTGGTGGTGGTCTTGCCAAACACCACATAACTGCGACCAGCATTCACGCGAGCTGCGGGGTCTGAAAAGTCGGCCCCCACAATCACGTCTGCCAGACCATCACCGTTCACATCCCCCGCTGCACTGACAGATTGACCACTCTGATCCTGAGGGCTTTGCCCAGTTATCACAAAACCACCCGTGCCCGCAGCCACAGCCGAGAGATCAACCGGCGTTGAATCCGTTTTGCCAAACACCACAAAGCTGCGGCCGGCCAAGTTCGCTGGACCATTCCAGGCATTGGGCGCGCCGATGATCAGATCTGCTAACCCGTCACCGTTGACATCGCCTGCGGCGCTCACAGCTAAACCACTGACATCACCGGAGCTTGCCCCATTGATGACAAAGCCCCCCATGCCCGAGGCCATGTCTTGCAAGTAAATGGCATTGGCCGTCATCGTCAACGTCAGAGCTTGCGTGCTTGAGTTACCGGCAATATCCGTGGCGCTGAGCGTCACGTTGTACACATGGTTACCACCGATATCGTGGCTTGCCGCATAGGCTTCAGTGGTTTTGAAAGTCAGAACACCTGTCGAGCTGTTGAGGTTGAACAAGTTGGCGTCACCCACAGAGGGGGACACCAAGGCATAGCTCAGCGCTGAGACATCGGTGGCCATGGCTGTGGCCAATGTGGTCGTGCTGACCACGCCTGCCCCTGTGTCCACCACCGACCAAGCGCTCGCACTGGTGAATGTTGGCGCTAAGGTGTCAATGGTGACGGAGTAGTTGGATGATGCGGCGCCCACATTGCCGGCCACATCCGTGACCTTGGCGTTCAAGGCGTAGCTGGTTGCGTTAGTGAGCGTGTTGGTGGTGATGTCCACCCACCCGTTGGTGATGTTGGTGGCGCTGAGCGTCACCACTCCTGCAATGGCGCTGGTGTTGTCGTACAGCTGCACGCTGTCGTTGGCCAACGCCCCGGTACCCGTCAAGCTCACGCGCACCACCAGCTGTGTGTCATCGCTGCGCCCCCCATTGGCCACCACGCCCGTGATGGTGCCCACATCGTCTGTCAGACTGGTGATGCTGGGTGCCGACGGCGCTGTGGTGTCAATGGTGACGGAATAGTTGGATGATGCGGCGCCCACATTGCCGGCCACATCCGTGACCTTGGCGTTCAAGGCGTAGCTGGTTGCGTTGGTGAGCGTGTTGGTGATGATGTCCACC
>CAIVLE010000047.1 GCA_903906635.1 uncultured Burkholderiales bacterium
GCCATCTCAGGCACGCAATTGAGTGTGGCCGGACAAAAAGTCAACGTCAACAACGACCTCAGCTTGGGCGCGATCACCCTCTGGGCGGGTGGCTACAGCAGTTTGGCCAATGTCCATGTGGGTGACTTGCTCGAGGTGCATGGCTCACCCGTTTATGACAGCGTGAGCCAGCGATACTCACTCAATGCCACGCGCATTCAAAAGGTCAATGACAACACCGCGCGCGTTCAAGTCAGCGGAACCGTCAGCGCGCTTGACACCAGTGCCAAGACCCTAGCCATCAATGGCTTGACGATCAACTTTGCCTCGGCCAACGTTCGACCTGCAGGGACCACGTTGAGCAATGGGCTCGTGGTGACAGCCTACGGGCCATTGAGTGCCCTCACAGGCACGACCTTGCTTGCGAGCCATCTCAAAATCAATCGACTACAAGACACCAATCTGGCTGCGAGTACTGTGCAATTGGGCGGTCTCGTCTCCAAATACAACAGCGCCAACAAGACATTTGAACTCCAAGGCACCCCCATCAACCTGAGCACGGCCACGCTCGTCACGCCTGCGAACAAGACCATCTCTGACATGGCCTATGTCAAAGTCACAGGCACGTTAAACAGCGACGCAAGTGTGAGCGCCACCGCTATCCAAGTGCGCGAGCAAAGCACCAACTCTGATCTGGCCACGATCAAACTCTCGGGCCTCATCAGTGACTGGGTCAGCAACGCCAATTTCATGGTGCGAGGCGTCCCGGTGGACGCCAGTGGCATCGTGGTGAGCAATCAATGCCCAGGCGTGAGCGCTTTGACCAACGGCTTGGAGGTGCAAGTCACGTCCATTCAACAAGCCAACACCCCTGTGGTCTACGCCACCACCCTCAGCTGCAAGGTGCAAAACAAGGTCTTGATTCGACCCATGGTGGGCTTGGCCACCAACGTGGATACCAGCGCCAAAACCTTCGTGTTAACCCCCACAGGCTCCTCCAGCGTGCAATCCGTGCAGTGGAGCGACAACACGACCTTTTTAGGTCTGACCCCAGCCACACTCGCCAACACCAGCGTTCGTGTGGAAGGCTATTTGAATGCCAATATGTTGGTGGCTCGCACCATCGCCAACACCAACGTGAATTTACACTTGGACGATGAACCATTTCGCGTACTGGGAACCAATAATGGTCTGTCCAATGGTGCATGGATGGACTACCACACCCAACTCGGCCATTGAATCAAAGGACACCCAACAATGCAACGCAACCAACACCGATTTCTGGCCTTTGTACTGGTTTGCTCGTCTTTG
This sequence comes from uncultured Burkholderiales bacterium, assembly GCA_903906635.1. GTDB lineage: Bacteria > Pseudomonadota > Gammaproteobacteria > Burkholderiales > Burkholderiaceae_C > Limnohabitans. Next base: position 1,291 of record CAIVLE010000047.1, read on the forward strand.
ACGGGCTGTGGTGGCGGGGGGGGATCGGGCAGCTCGTCTGTGACGTCAACACCCAACGCGATCGTGGCAGCTCAGGTTGCGGACATCACGCCAGACAACACCCAAGACACGGTGTCGGTGTTTGTCGCGCTAGACAACACGACTGCAATTTCTGCGCTTGACAGCGTCTTTCAATCCAGCGATCAACTGCGCGCCCAAAGCCAGCAAAACTTTCTCACCAACTTGCAAAATGTGGCCAACAGCACCCTCAGTGGCGCCACAGGCAGCACCTGCACAACCAGCGACTTGGCAACCCGCATCAGCCAAGCACATACGCCGAGCTCTGGCTACGCCGTGCGCATTGACTTGAATGCTTGCGAGCTCGCTATTTTGTCCAAACTCAAAGGCGTGACCTCCATCTTCCCCGACATCCCCATGTCGACCCAAAGTGTGGCCAGCACCACACTGAGTAAAACCATCAGCACCACGAAAATGAGTTTCAACGGCAGCGTGGAGCAACCCACGCTGGGCGGGAACACGGCCGATGGAGCGGGCCAAGTCGTTGCCATCCTGGACACCGGGGTGGAAGAGCGCCACCCGGCACTGGGCAGCAGCAAGGTCTTGAGTGGCGCCTGCTTTTCAACCGCCAGCAATTCAGGGCATGGGTTTTGCCCTAACGGCTTGAGCAGTGACACCACCTCCGCACTCGCCGCTCGAAGCTGCGCAGACACTTGGAGCGGCACGCGCGCAGAGGCCGTGCAAGCGGGCTGCGGCCACGGCACCAGCATGGCCGCAGCTGCCAGCATGCGCTACACCAGCAGCGACAATGTGCTCATCAAAGGCATTGCCCCCAACGCCCAGGTCCTGCCGGTTCAAGTCTTCAACCAATCCATCACCAGCAGCGGCAAAGCGCTGTCCTCCTCTGCAGGCGACTTGCTCGCCGCCGTGGAGTGGGTCACGACTGAAGCCCAACGCAGACGCACAGCAGGCTTGGCACCGATCGTGGCCATGAACATGAGTTTGGGGGGAGGAAGTTACAGCAGCGCATGCGACAGCGATTACGTGGGAAGCCTGTTCAAAACTGCTTTCACCAACCTGCGCAATCAAGGTGTGTTGCCCGTTGTTGCAGCGGGCAATGGTGGCACCAAAAACGCGATCTCTTTCCCAGCCTGTGTGAGCAACACAGTGAGCGTTGCAGCGACCAAACTCAATGACACCGCTTTGGCGAGTTATTCAAATTTCAGCAGCCAAGTCAAACTGATGGCCATCGGTGGCGACGTCGACGGCACGGGGCGCTATGTGTTGCCTGTGCTTTGCAGCACATCAGGCAGCTTTGATTGCTGGCAAGAGCTCGCGGGTACGTCACCCGCCACCGCGCTCACCACTGGCGGTGTGGCGGCCTTGTTCAGCGTCAAGACAGGCGCGAGCTTGCCTGGCGTTGAAAGCGCACTTACCACGGATATCGCAGCACTCAACCTCAGCGGGTCTTCCGCACTTCATTTGAGCGTCAACGATGGGACTCAAAACATCACCCGTCCGGCCTTACGCTTGACGGCGAGCGCCTACCAATTGCTCAACTTGACCGAGTCCAACGGCTCAGTCACGCCTCCCCCCTCGACTGTCACACCACCGGTGATCGATACGGTGATCAGCCAAGCACAAATTTGCCTATTCAGCAGCACCGGCTTCAAAGGCACCAAGGCCTGCGCCATCCAAGGCTATGGCGCCAACGCCCCCAGCACAAGCAAAGACTTGTTTTATCGCTACTTTGGCAGGGTCGGCTCCATCACCATCACGGATTTGCAAACGGGCAGCGACTTGGCCTCTGGAACGGCCAGCGTGACGATTTATGCAGGACTGAATGCTTTGAGCCGCTCTGCCACGCTCAATGCGTCCAATACCAACACCACCAGTGCCACGGGCTCTGTCAACCCCATCATCGGCATGGTGCGCATTCAAACGCAATGATCAAGTCGGCAAGTGCGGGTGGCGGCGCAGGTACAACATGGCCAACATCAACGAGCCCACTTGAAGCGCTGAACAAAAGAAAAACGGAGCGCCAATGCGCCAGTCGCCTTGCGGGAAGTGCGACACCGCGGCTAACAACGGCGCTCCCAGCATGGGGGCCACCACCGCCATCAAGCCATTGAGCGAACTCACCGCCCCCATGGTTTGTCCCTGGTTGCGGCTGTCGGCCGCAGACGAAATCAAGCTTTGCACGGAAGCCGTCACCGTACCGCCCAGCAAGTTGATGCCGATCACCGCGTACATCATCCACCCTTGGGTGGCCGCGCCCCACAAGAAGTAGCCCAGCGCAGAGGAGACCAAACCCATGATGACCAAGCGCTGCGGCTTGAAGCGCTTGAGCAGCGGCCCCATCAACACACCTTGCACCAACACGGCAGTGACCCCGACCGCGGTCAGTGAGTAACCGTTTTCCTCGGCGCCCCAACCAAACTTGAAGGCGTTGTAGAGCACCCACACGGTATAGAGCACAAACTGCGCAAGGCCACTCAAAGCCACGACACCCACCAAAGGTCCTACGCCTTTGAGTTGGGCCAAGCCACGCAAGGCTTTGATGGGGTTGGCGTCGCGCCACGCAAAGGGTTTGCGTTTGTCCAATGGCAGGGACTCTGGCAACACAAAGAAGCCGTACAACAAGTTCAACAAGGTCAAGCTGCCCGCCAAGTAAAAAGGCAAATGCAAGTTGATGGCGCCCATCACCCCCCCCACCACGGGCCCGATGATGAAACCCACGCCCATCATGGCCCCGAGTAAGCCAAAACGTTTGGCACGCTGCTCGGGTGCAGAAATGTCAGCGACATAGGCGTTGGCAATGGCGATGTTGCCTTGCATCACGCCCCCTAAGGTGCGCACCACGATCAACCCCCATAAGGTGTCGGTGAGCGCGATGCCAAAAAAGCTGATCCCCAAGCCCATGAAGCCCAGCAACAACACCGGACGTCGGCCAAAGCGGTCCGACAAGGCGCCAAGAAGGGGCGAGCCCAAAAAGTTGGCCATGCCAAAGGCCACGGCGACCACACCGTACCAATAGGCCTGATCGGCCTGGTTGGCAGAAAAGCTGGCCACCAACACCGGCAAGACAGGGATGATGACCCCAATGGCTGCCATGTCGATGAGCACGGCGAGCATGATGAAAGGCATCGCAGCCTCACGGTTGCGAAGGGTTTTGAACATAGCTGGGAATTCGATTCAGAGGAACACGTGAAGCGGGGATTTTAAAGAGTGCCAAGCCCCCAAAGCGCGTCCATCACACCCGTAAAATGAATCGCATGACTACATCGGCTGAAAACGACAACAAACCCAGCAATTTTTTGCGCCAAATCATTGAAAACGACCTGGCCCAAGGCACCTACGCCAGCCGTCGTTGGGCTGGCAGCCCTGGGGACGCGGCACACCAAGCACAAGGCGCACCTGACCCGGCCAAAATTCGCACCCGTTTTCCGCCCGAGCCCAATGGCTACTTGCATGTGGGGCATGCCAAAAGCATTTGCCTGAACTTTGGCCTGGCCCGCGATTACGGCGGTGTGTGTCACCTGCGCTTTGACGACACCAACCCCGAAAAAGAAGACACCGAGTTTGTTGACAGCATCATCGATGCGGTGAAATGGCTGGGCTTTGACTGGGCCCAACTCGGCCAACCCCCAGGCAGTGCAGCGCCCTACCAGGCCAGCGATTACTTTGACTTCATGTACCAAGCCGCCGAACACTTGATTCAGGCCGGCCACGCCTACGTGGACGAGCAAAGCGCAGAAGACATGCGCGTGAACCGGGGTGACTTCTCCAAACCCGGTGTCAACAGCCCATTTCGCAGCCGCACACCGGCAGAGAATTTGGCCCGCTTTCGCGACATGCGAAACGGCTTGCTGGAAGATGGCGCAGCCGTTTTACGCGCCAAAATTGACATGGCAGCGCCCAACATCAACCTGCGCGATCCAGCCATTTACCGCATTCGCCGTGCCACCCACCACCTCACGGGCGACACCTGGTGCATCTACCCGATGTACACCTTCGCGCACCCTATCGAAGACGCGTTGGAACAAATCACCCACAGCATTTGTACGCTCGAGTTTGAAGACCAACGCCCGTTTTACGACTGGTTGATGGCACGTTTGTGCGAAGGCGGCTTGCTGCACGCGCCCAGCCCCAAGCAATACGAATTTGCCCGCTTGAACTTGACCTATGTGGTCACCAGCAAACGCAAGTTGGCCCAACTCGTCAACGAAGGCAAGGTCTCGGGCTGGGACGACCCGCGCATGCCCACCATCGTGGGTTTGCGTCGTCGCGGCTATACCCCTGAGAGCTTGCTGCTTTTTGCCGAACGCATTGGGGTGACCAAGAGCGACAGCTGGATTGACTACAGCACCTTGGAAGCGTGCTTGCGCGAAGACCTCGACCCCAAAGCCGCACGTGCGTCGGTGGTGCTGGACCCGGTGAAGCTGGTTATCACCAACTGGGATGAGTTGCATGGCGCGGGCACACTGGACGACTGCCATGCCCCGGTCCACCCCCATCACCCCGAATTAGGCCAACGCCAATTCAAGTTTGGCAAGGATCTGTGGATTGAGCGGGGCGACTACGAAGAAACGCCGCCTAAGGGGTTCTTTCGCTTGTTCCCGGGCAACAAAGTGCGCTTGAAATACGGCCATGTGATCACCTGCACGGGGGCCCTCAAAGACGCGAACGGACAAGTGCTCGAAGTGCATGCGGAGCTCATGGCTGACACCAAAAGCGGCACGCCCGGCTCGGACAGCGTGAAGGTCAAGGGCGTGATCACCTGGGTCGGTGCATCCGACGGCGTACAAGTCCAAGTGCGCCTGTACGACCGCTTGTTCAGCGATCCACAGCCAGATGCGAGTGGCAAAGACTTCTTGGCAGCCATCAACCCCCACAGCCTGCAGGTGGTGACCGCCTATGCGGAGCCGTCACTGGCTCACAGCACGGCTGGGGAACATTTTCAGTTTGAGCGCCATGGCTACTTTGTGGCAGACCGCATCGACCATGGGCCAGGCCGCTTGGTGTTCAACAAGGCCACGGGATTGAAGGACACCTGGGCGAAGTGAGCACCGCCAGTGCTCGCTTCACTGGTCGAAATGTCGAATGGTCGTGATCGCCAGCACATGCTTGAATCGATCACACAAAACCTCAGTCCTGTTATTGAGCCAATTCAAGCTGACCAAAGCCGCCACGGCAATCCCAATCCCCAAGGCTGTGGCATACAGTGCGGTGCCAATGCCTGCGGCCACGCGTTCGCTGTCAGACACGCCTGAGGTGGCCAAGGCCACAAAGGTACCGATGATGCCCAAAATAGTACCCAGCAAGCCCAGCAACGGCGACGCAGTCACCACGGTGTCGAGTAGCCACAAGCGCGCAACCAATGCTGTTCGAACTTGGGTGAAAGCGGCCAACGTTGCCGCTTCTCGTTGCTGTTCGTGTTTGGCATTCATGAGCAAGCCATTGAACTCTTTGATGGCGAGGGAAATGACTTGAGTCGCCCCACCCGAGACCTTGCGGTTTTCGGGCAGGGGCGTGTTGATCAAGTCTTCCAAATGTGCAAAGTGTTCAGCAAACCACATGAACAACGAACGCTCGATGACCACTGCAATCGCCACAAACAAACAAAGATAAAGCAAAACGAAGGTGGCGTCATGCAGTAGTTCGAGAGACATAGGTTTCCTTGAAATTAAAAGTCAGCTTGCAAGGACACACTCAGCATACGTGGTGCGCCGATGTAGTAGCGGGTGCTGGTGGCAGAGTAGCTGTTGCTTGGGCCCGTAGGTGACATGTACTCGCGGTTGAACAAGTTGCTGACGTTGAGTTTGAGCAAGGTGCTCTTTTCAATCTTGTAGCCAGCATACAAATCAACCACCGTAAATCCGCTCACGTAGTCGTCGTTGACCAACGTCGAATAAACGCGTCCGGTGTACTTGGCGCGCAGTTGACCCACAAATGCGCCTTCGGTGTATTGCGCCGACAAACCGCTCATCAGGCTAGGCGCCATCGGAAACTGTTTGCCCGATGTGGCCAACGTGGTGCTGCTGCCCGACTGCAAGTCGCTTTGCATCAAAGCCTCTTGGTAAGACAACGAAGCGTAGTAGCTCCAACCATTTTTAGGCTTGGTCCCCATTTCAAGTTCCAGACCCTGGTTTTTCACATTGCCCACGTTGGTGTAGGTGGACACCGCTGTGATGGGGTCATAGGCGTTGGCTTGGCGGTCTTTGAAGTTGACCGTGAAGAACGTGGCAGACCACACGATGTCATCGTTGGCCACACGGTAGCCAATGTCAACGTTGGTGGATGTCTCAGGTGCAATGGTTTGGAATTGCGGCACGTTGTTGACAAACTTCACGTTGCTGGAGGCATAGGCAAAGTTAGGTGGCGCCTTGAAGTTTTGTGCGACCGAGGCAAACACAGTCTCAGATGGAGACAACTTGAAGCTCGCACCTACGCTTGGAAGCAACTTGGAGTAATCACGCACGGTGTTGTACGTCATGGGGGCAGTCGAGCCAGTCGAGCCAGAAACCAAGCTCTGTCCGTCGTTGGCCGTCTCGGTGAAGTCTCGAGTGATTTTTGGTGTTCTGATGCCCACCACCACGTTGAGTTTTTCTTGCATCAAGGAGATGCTGTCTTGGCCAAACAACTGCGTCACGGTGGTCAAAGTTTTGTAGTCGCGTGAGTTGTAAGCCGCGCCAGTGGGTCGCAGAACGGGATTATTTTGCAACCATGGGTCAAATTGACCGGTGGAGGATGCATACACGGCGGGGCCAGTCTGCAGGTGCGTGGCACGCTCATACCACCCCCCCAGGTTAAAGCTGTGGTTGTCGATTTGGTTGGTATACGTGGCAACCACCCCAGGGCGGTGAGTTTCGGTCAAGCTGCTGTTGGCGACTTGGTAAATATCGGTGGTGGTGCCGTTGCCGTTGAGGTCGACGTTGGTTGCTAACGCACCCGCGCTGTTGATCATTTTGGTGGAAGCTTCGTTGAAGGTTTTTTGCTGTGTTCCGCCAGTGCCAAAACCATACCAGTAGTAAGGCACCACGTTGAGCTGGGCAGCGCCACCTAGCTTGATGGTGGCATTGCCAGTCAGCAAGGCGTTTTCAAACGGGTTGATGGCCATGCCGTAGTAAATGTTTTGATTGCTTGGGCTCGAACTCGCCGTACCAGGCGTGAAGGTGGCGGCGTAGTCGACGTTACGGCCATAGGTCGCGATGTCGCTGCGAGTGGGCGTGTAAAAGTTGTTGTTGATGGCTCTGTTGTAAATCAAACCCATCGAGTAGCGGTTGCCACCGTCTCCGTCCAAGCTCACCTTGGCGTCGATGTGGTCGCGGTCTGCCTGCCCAGAACCCTTCCATTTGTCGACTTGAGACTTGGAATAGGAGATGAAAAATTTGGTGTTGGCCTCGCCAAACTTACCGGAGTCATAGCGCACATAGCTGCGCGACAAGTTGTAGCTGCCCAGGGTTTGAGAGGCGCGAATACGCTGGGTGTCTTCGGGGTCGCAGGTCACCAAACCAATGTTGCCACCCGAAGCCCCAATGTGAGGTGCGCTGTTGTCGGTGGAGCCTTGCGTGACAAACATCTCGCACATGTTTTCGTTGTCGGTGTACTCCTGTGGGTAAACCGCAAAACTTCCGGAGTCATTCACAGGTGCGCCATCAATGGTGAAACCGATTTGGTCGCTGTTGAAGCCACGCATGGTCAAAGTGCCACCGAACATACCCGTCGCATCGTGGCTGTAGGTATAGACACCGGGCAACAAGCTCAAGTTTTGATAGGGGTTCGCCGTGCCAGATTGCTTGTCAATGGCGGCCTTGTTCACGCTGCTGCGGGCCTTGGGCGTTTCTTCAATGGTGATCAAACCAGAGCCTAATTTGTCCCCCTCACCGGTGACTGAAATGGTGCCCAAGTTGGATTGGGCGTGCAGCACCATGGGAAACGCTGCAGCGACCAACAAAGCGGTGCCAGAGCGTCGAAGTTGGAATCGACGTGGGTGTGGAGTTGACTTCACAGTAGACCTTTCAAGGATAAATTAAGTGGGAAATTTGTAGTCCAGCTTCACGCAAAACGTGTGCTGCGCACTGCCTGCAAAACTGTTGTCGGGAATGGGGGGGTATTGAATGGCAGCCAGCTGTCTTTTGGCCGCCGTATCCAATAAAGCCGAAGTCGATGACTGCTGGATGAGGACTTCTTGCAAGGCGCCATCGCGCTTCAAAACGACACACGCAGAGACAATGCCTTGTGGTTTTTGCAAACTCGCCTCACGCCCTGTTGGATAGCGCTTGCTCGCCTCAATCAGCTGGCGAATTTGTGACTCGAACTGGGGTTCGTTGTCGTTTTTTCTTTTCTCTGGGACGTCGTTGCTCGTCACCACGGGCTTGGCAGGTTCAGGCTTACTCACCTCTGGCGCAACGGCGGGAGCAACCACCACCGACTCACGTGTAGAGACTTCCGACACGGCTTGTTGACTTGGTTTTTCAACGGGTCGTGGCGTGGCCTTTTCTGCCTTGGGTTGATTGACTGGCGCCGCTGGTGCAGGGGGCGGAAGAGGCGGCGGGTCGATCACCACCATGTTGTCATCGAGCTTGATGGGCGAATCCAAATGAATTTGACCGATCAGGTAGACACACACGACCAAGCCCGCAGCCAGCCCCAAGCTCACGAGGTCGCGCAAGCCCAAGTCCAACGCCATCGAAGGCTGCGTCAGCGTGGCATTCATGGCGCAGCCTTTTTGGTAGCAATTGAGATGGCGTTGTAGCCAGCACCTTTGAGCACATCCAGCGTTTTGACAAAGTGACGGTACTCGACCGTTTCATCGCCATTGATGATGAGCACGGGGGTCTCGCCGGGCTTGACTTGCTTGGCGACGGTTTTTTGGAGGGTGTCAACATTGACCAATTCATCGCCAACGGCCAATTGACCATCGCGCTGGATGCTGATGATGATGGTTTGCTTGGCATGTTGCACGGAGGCATGCGCGGCAGACGGCAAACTCACCCCCAGCCCAAAGCCTGGGATCACGTTGATGCTGATCAAGACAAAAAAGACCAGCAAGAACATCATCACATCGATCATCGGAATGAGCTCTATCCGTGCCTTGTGACGTTTGGGGGTTTCTAAACTGCTGAACAAAAAACGCTTTCTAAGGACTCGTTGTGTGAACGATAGAAAGTTTTTGTTGCAGAAATATGAAGGACACACTCAGCTAAAAATTAACCCGCACGACCTCGCTTGAAGTCACGCAGACGTCATTCAAAATTCATGGAAATTTCATTTCTTCGTCACGCACGCGTCGCTCGGGTGTGACGCAAGACAGCCTCAAGGCTGCATGATTTGACGCGCTAGCGTGCCTTGTCCGTCGTTGGGTTGGGCCTCAATACCCAAGAGTTGGGTCAACAAACCGTAAACCTCTAGGTTGTCCACCAAACCGAGTTGGCGCTGACGGATCGCAGGTCCATGAACAATCAGCAAGCCGTGCATATCCTCGAGTTGCGGGTCATAGCCGTGTTGGCCAAGCGGTGTCTTGCGCGTTGGGTTGTCCGAAACGGCATACCCCTGTTCACTCAGACAAACGATGTCTGGGATACGTCGGTGGGTCCCAAACTTGAAACGCTTGGGCATCTCTTGTTTGAGCCAACACTGCACATGCGACAAAGTGGCTAAGGCGCCAAGCACGTCCTTGGCCGACTCACCATTCAAGCGAACCCCAGCCGTTGGCCCCAGCCACTCCCAGCGTGCCGCCGAAAAGGGCGCCAACAAGGATTTGACTTGGATCACTTGGTCTGGCGGCGCCAGCGACATGCCATGGTCTGACACAACCACCAAGGTGGTGTGTTCAAGCAAATGACTTTCTTTCAATGCGGCCATCAACTTCCCAATCGACTGATCCACTTTCTGAGCGGCCAATCTCACCTGTGCGCTGTCAGGACCTGCGTTGTGCCCCGCAGAGTCCACGTCAGAAAAATAAAGGGTCGCAAAATCGGGGCGTTGGTCTGTGGGGCGCTTCAACCAACCGAGGAGCACTTGCAGGCGGTCATCATGGGTCATCTCGTGGTTGTAGGGCAGCCAGTCGTTGGGGCGCATTCCTTGAATGGTGGTTTCTGAACCCGGCCAAAACAACGTGGAAGCAATTTTTCCTTGCTGTCGCAAACTCACCCAAATGGGGCGAGCCTCTTGCCACCAAAGAGGATTTTCAACCGCCTCACGTGAACCCAGCGTGAAGCGCTGAGGGGTCGCGGCATCGGTCATGGTGTTGTTGACGATGCCGTGGTGATCCGGTGTTTGTCCCGTGACCAGCGTGACGTGGTTGGGAAAGGTCAAGGATGGGAAAGCCGATATCAAGCCCTTGGCCTGCGCGCCCTCTTGGGCCAGTTGATACAGGTGTGGCGTTTCGGCGGCAGACAAGTAAGCGGGCTTGAAGCCATCGAGGCTGATCAAAATAACCAATGGCTTGGGTGCCAGCGCGGGGTCGATTGCCTGAGCGTGGCTACTGACGAGCCCCCCCACACTGCATAGCAAGGCTGCGCAAAAGGCAAATACATTCTTCATTCTCATGGCGCAAATCCTCATTGAAATGGCTTGAACCATAACTTTGGCACGTGAAACAACAGTGACAGGTGCAGACCAGGCCAATCAACACATCAATTCGTCACACAAGTAGGTCAACATGCTGTGCCATTTTGAAAGGATTTTTTCATGGGTCAACTATGTGCCTGGGTTTGGATGTGTGTGGGGCTGGTTGTTTGGCTGCCCGCGCTTGCTCAAACAGAGTTCGCAGCAACTTTGACGCAACACGCTATGTTGCCTGCAAACACCTTCATCCCCGCGCCCAGTGATGCGCCGCCCAACCTCAAGACCAGCGGTAAATTCACCACGGGCAAGCGCGTACAAGAGCTAGGCAGCGTGCCAGGTCTGTCCTCAGGTCGCCCCACCGGGGTGGGTCTGCCCTTTCAGGGGCAGCCCATTCAAGGACATTCGGGCATCCAACGCATGAAGGACGGCACGTTTTGGATACTCACCGACAACGGCGCTGGCACCAAAGCCAACTCAGCCGACTTCATGCTCCATCTGAACCACTACCAAGTGGATTTCAACACCCATCAATTCCAGCGCTTAGAGACCATTTTTTTGCATGATCCCGATCAGAAAGTGCCCTTTCACATCGTGACCGAAGGCACTGACAAGCGCTACTTGACGGGGGCTGACTTTGACCCGGAGAGTTTTCAAATCACGCACGATGCATTGTGGATCGGAGACGAGTTCGGCCCCTTTCTCATCCAAGCCGACTTGACGGGCAAAGTGTTGGCAATTTATGAAACACAAGTCGAGGGACGCGTGGTTCGCTCACCCGACCACCCATCCCTCACAACACCCAGCAGCCCCCAAGACGCCCTCGCGTTTGAGGTGCGTCGCTCCAAGGGGTTTGAAGGCATGGCGGCCTCCAAAGACGGAAAAAAACTCTATGCGTTGCTCGAAGGTGCCTTGTGGGACAACCAGACCCAAGCTTACGAAATGCACAATGCTCAACACTATCTGCGCGTTTTGGAATTTGACATTCAAACCAAAAACTGGACAGGGCGTCACTGGAAATATCCCTTAGAAGCCAATCACCACGCCATTGGTGACTTCAATATGATCGATGAGACCACGGGGCTGATCATTGAACGAGACAACGGTGAGGGGGTAGCCGCCCACCGATGCACGCAAGGCAAGAAACCAGACTGCTTTCATGATTTGCCCAAGTTCAAGCGCGTCTACAAAGTAGAGATGAACGACGCCAACGTCAATGGCCTGTTGCGCAAAGTCTCTTTCATTGACCTGCTCAACATCGCAGACCCTCACCACGTTTCCCATAAACCCCTGGACGAGGGGGTGTTCAAGTTCCCCTTTTTCACGATCGAAAACGTTGATGTCATCGATGACCATCACATCATCGTGGGCAACGACAACAACTTGCCTTTTTCTTCCAGCAGACAACCCAACCAAGCCGATGACAACGAGTTGGTTATTTTGTTTGTCGGGGACTTTTTAAAAGTCAACTGATGGGTGCGAATCCCGGCGCATCGCCCACCCTTTGCTTTTTTTGCAGCGGATTCGCTGTCAGCAAATGGGCGGGGTAAGCCCGCATAAACTCCCGCGCCTTCTCGGGGCGCGCGCTCATCCAAGCGCCATAAGCGCCCTCGCCCAAAATGACGGGCATGCGTTTTTCGTTGCCGTTTTGTTGGTATCGGTGGAGCAAGGCATGGCTGTTGGCGTTCACGCTCAAGAGGGTAAAGCTGATGATCTCCACACCGTCCTTGGCCCAGCGCTCCCACAAACCTGCCACGCCCATGGGCTTGCCGTCTACACGGGCGATGCGCGTGGGCACGGCTTTGCCGCTGCGCCAGTCGTCTTCAAAAAAAGCCATCATCGGCACGATGCAGCGCTGACCGGCCAGCCAGGTGTCGCGAAAATGGTTGGAAGTGCTGACGGTCTCTGAGCGCGCATTCACCAGTTTGGTCGAACGCAGTTTGGCATCCGAGGCAGACTTGACCCAAGTTGGCACCAACCCAAATTGGCCGCGGCTGAGCTCAAGCGGCAACGAAGCAAGTGCCTGCCCATCGGGCGGCGCATCGCCTGGCCAGGTCACATTTCGAATGAAAAACCCCGGTTTGCGTGGCCACACATCTGGCATCGGGGTGGTTTCAGGGGGGGAGACACCAAAGGCGTCGGTGTACAGCGTGGCATTTGGCACGCTCTCGTAATGGGCAGTCATGGGCCCATGCTAGCAGCGCCTCGTTTGTTGCCTGCTACGCTTGGGGGCATGCTCATTCGTTTCAACAAGCCTTATGGCGTGCTCAGCCAATTCACGCCCGAGGGGCGCTGGCGTGGCCTCAAAGAGTTCATCGATCTGCCGGGTGTGTATGTGGCGGGGCGTTTGGACGCAGACAGCGAAGGCTTGTTGCTGCTCACCGACGACGGACGCCAGCAGGCCCAGATTGCTGACCCCCGCTTCAAGATGGAAAAAACCTATCTGGTGCAGCTCGAGGGGGTGCCCAGTGAAGCAGCGCTCAATGCGCTACGTGCTGGTGTGTTGTTGAACGATGGCCTCACACGCCCGGCGCGTGCACGCGTGACCGAATCACCCACCGCGCTGTGGGAGCGCACGCCCCCTATTCGTGTTCGCCTCAACCAACCGACGTCCTGGCTGGAGTTGGTGATTCGCGAAGGGCGCAACCGCCAAGTGCGCCGCATGACCGCTGCCGTGGGCTTGCCAACCCTTCGTTTGATTCGCACTGCCATAGGCCCTTACACCTTGAATGATTTACCCATTGGTGTGTGGCAACAAGAAACCCCTTGAAACACCAAGTGACGAGGCAATGTGACTTACCATCCGAGGCATCTCACTTCGAGATGATCCTCCAGGAGGGCTTATGGCCAAAGGCGAACAACACAGCAACAAAATGACGAAGAAGCCCAAAAAGGACAATTCGCCGCCAAAAACGTCCACCTCGGACCGTCCCAACCCGCCCACCACCTACGTGGCACCTCGCGGAAAAATCAAGAACAAGTGATGCACCCGCCCCTCTCGTCCATCGCCAGCTTGCGTCAAATGCTGTCTGAGGTGCGTGGCGGTGCGCTGAGCTTGTCTGCGTTCAGCGGCGCAGCGCGTGCCCAAGAAGCGTTGCTCCATGCCCTGCCCGCGCGTTACCGCGAGGTATGGCTGGACTTGCTGGACCGCTTGGAGTCAAGCGCCTTGTTCAGCGAAGAAAGCTGCTCCTTTAGCCAAACCGATTTGTTTGACAGCTTGGCGCTTTGGCTAGACAAAGCCGAGCAACAACTCCACACCCATGTCTGATTCTTTTGAAATTTTCACAGTCAACGTCTTGCCCGCTGACTTGCAATACGACGTTGAAGGCGACCTCAGTTTGTTGGAGGCGGCTGAGATGTCACGTGTGCAGTTGCCCAGCTCTTGCCGCAACGGCACCTGCCGCACCTGCCTGTGCCGCTTGGTCAGTGGCGAGGTGACTTACACCATCGAGTGGCCTGGCCTGAGCGCCCAAGAAAAGGCTGAGGGTTATGTGCTGCCTTGTGTGGCACGCCCCACCACCGATGTGGTGCTCGACCAACCTGACGCCAGTGCGAGCTGAGCCCCTGCCAGTGATGGAGCCGATTTACGAAGACGAACACCTGCTGGTGCTGGACAAACCCAGCGGCTTGTTGTCGGTACCAGGGCGTGGACCCGACAAGCAAGACTGCTTGTCCAAACGCGTTCAAGACCTCTACCCCGACGCACTGGTGGTGCACCGCCTCGACCAAGACACCTCGGGCCTGTTGATCATGGCCCGAGGCATTGAGGCGCAACGGCGCATCAGCCGCGCGTTTGAAACACGCCAAGTCCACAAACGCTACGTGGCGGTGGTCTCGGGCAACCCTGTCTTGACGGCAGCACCACCCAACGACGAAGGTTGGTACACGGTGCAAGGCCCCATCTTGCTGGACTGGGAGCGCCGTCCCATCCACATCATCCACCCCGAGGGCAAACCCAGCCTCAGTCTGTGGCGCAGCCTGCAAGTGGGCGAGACAGCCAGCCTGATCGAGTTGGAGCCCTTCACCGGGCGCACCCACCAACTGCGGGTACACATGCAAAGCCTGGGGCACCCGATGCTGGGCGACTCGCTGTACGCCCCCCCAGACGTGCTGGCTATGAGCCCGCGCTTGATGTTGCACGCTAAGACGTTGGCCTTGGCCCACCCGTTCACCCAAGAGCCCCTCTCCTTTGATCTGCCTGTGGCTTGGTCGGCGTCGCCGCCCTACCAACTGGCGTAAGAGAGCTGTAGCCCAGCGGGTGCACACTGAGTCGGTTTTATTTTCATCCACAGGAGACAAACATGCGTGAAGTCGTCGTCGTCAGCGGTGTTCGCACCGCCATAGGTACTTATGGTGGCAGTCTGAAAGACATTCCCCCTACCGAATTGGCCGCACTTGTGGTGCGCGAGTCCTTGGCCCGTGCGGGCGTGGAGGGCCAAGACGTGGGGCACGTGGTGTTTGGCCATGTGGTCAACACCGAGCCCAAAGACATGTACTTATCGCGCATGGCGGCCATCAACGGGGGGTGCGCTCAAGCCACTCCCGCCTTCAACGTGAACCGCTTGTGCGGCTCTGGCCTGCAAGCCATTGTCTCGGCGAGCCAAGCCATCATGCTGGGTGACTGCGACATTGCGATTGGCGGCGGTGCAGAGAACATGAGTCGTGGCCCCTACGCCTCGCTGAGCGCGCGTTGGGGCGCTCGCATGGGCGACACCAAGTTGGTTGACATGGTGGTCGGTGCCTTGCACGACCCCTTCCACACCATCCACATGGGCGTGACGGCCGAGAACATTGCCGCCCAATTTGGCATCACCCGCGAGATGCAAGATGCCTTGGCCGTTGAGAGCCACAACCGCGCACAACGCGCCAGCGAAGCGGGTTACTTCAAAGACCAAATCCTGCCGGTGATCCTCAAGAGCAAAAAAGGTGACGTGGCCTACGCGAGCGACGAGCACTTTCGCCCCAACTGCAAACTTGAAGACATGGCCAAGTTAAAGCCCGTGTTCGTCAAAGAAAATGGCACGGTGACAGCGGGCAACGCCTCGGGCATCAACGACGCCGCAGCGGCCGTGGTGCTGATGGAGGCCAAGACCGCACAAGCCCGTGGTGCCAAGCCGCTAGGCCGCCTGGTGTCCTACGCGCACACGGGCCTGGAGCCCAAGATCATGGGCATGGGCCCGGTATCGGCCTCACGCTTGGCGCTGAAAAAGGCGGGCTTGACGGTCCAAGACATGGATGTGATTGAGGCCAATGAAGCCTTTGCTGCCCAAGCCTGCGCCGTGAGCCAAGAACTCGGCTTTGACCCGGCCAAGGTCAACCCCAATGGCTCAGGCATTTCGCTGGGCCACCCCATCGGGGCCACCGGCGCGTTGATCACCGTGAAGGCCTTGTATGAGCTGCAGCGCATCCAAGGCAAATACGCCTTGGTGACCATGTGCATTGGGGGCGGCCAGGGGATTGCCGCCATCTTCGAGCGCATGTAAACAACATGTCCGCTGCGCCCGACGCTGCCCCCACAGACGCAACACACCAGTTTGCGTTGTTGAGGCAACGTCGGTTTGGGCCTTTTTTCTGGACTTTATTTTGCGGAGCCGCAAACGACAACCTGTTCAAGTTCGCCCTGACCGTGTTGGTGACTTACCAAGTGAGCATCGACTGGCTGGCGCCGAGCTTGGCAGGACTGGTGATTGGGGCGGTGTTCATCCTTCCCTTTTTGCTGCTCTCGGCCACCAGCGGTCAATTGGCCGACAAATACGACCCCGTGGCGATGATGCGATGGGTCAAGAACTTTGAAATTGCCATCATGGCCTTGGCAGCGTGGGGCTTTGCCAGCCAACACGTCGCCACCTTGTTGGGCTGTATTTTTTTGATGGGCGTGCACTCGACCTTGTTTGGTCCGGTGAAATTTGCCTACCTCCCCCGTGTTCTGAGTGCGCCAGAACTCACGGGTGGCAACGGCATGGTGGAGATGGGCACATTTGTGGCCATTTTGCTGGGCAATGTGGCCGGTGGCTTGTTGGTGGCCTTGCCTGAGGTGGGCACGACCAGCGTGTCGCTGGCTTGCTTGGCACTGGCTGCACTGGGGCGCTTTGCCAGTGGGTTCATTCCACAAGGGCGCGCTGTGGCGCCGCTGTTGCGCATCAACTGGAACCCGTTGAGCGAGACCTGGCGCAACCTGCATTTGGCACGCGCCAACCCCGGTGTGTTCCACACCCTGCTGGGCATCAGCTGGATGTGGTTTTTTGGCGCCATCTTTTTAAGCCAATTCCCCAGCTTTGCCAAAGAAGTGCTGCACGGTGATGCCCACGTGGCCTCGCTGTTGCTGGTGTTGTTCTCAATCGGTATTGGCACCGGCGCGTTGCTGTGCGAACGGCTGAGTCGCGGTCAGGTCGAGATCGGTTTGGTGCCGCTGGGTGCCTTGGGCATGAGTGTGTTTTGCATCGATTTGTATTTTGCAGTGCGCCACCTGCCCGATGCGTTGCCCATGGATGCTTCAACCTTTGTGAGCCAAGCGGCGCACTGGCGGGTGATGGCTGACTTGGCTTTGATGAGCCTGTTCACCGGCTTGTACAGCGTGCCCATGTACGCTTGGGTTCAGCTCACGAGCCATCAAGACCACTGCGCACGGCTGATTGCGGCCACCAACATCCTCAACGCGCTGTTCATGATCGCCAGCGCCTTGATCGCAGGGGCCTTGCTGAGCGCGGGCTTGACGATTGCTGAAGTGATGTTGTGCACGGGCGTGGCCAATGCGGGGGTGACCGGCGCGATTTTTTGGCTGCAACCCAACTACCTGCGTCGCTTTGTGACTTGGCTCAGCGCTCGAGCTTGACCACCTCGCATGGGCGCTTGCGTGAGCCAACCAGACAGCCTGGGCAGGCTGTGTGAGCGCCCCCCCCAAAAACAGGCGGTCAATGCTTCGCCAGTGTGGACCCCAAGGCCTTACGACTCAACCAAACCTCTCCAACAAACGGGTCCGCTTCGACATACAGTCCATGGCGAAGTGAAAGACAAACTCGTTGCGATAGGCATATAGATGAGGTGGCTGTCCGGCCCCAAGCATGACGCTACTCTGGGGCTCAAAACCCAATTCTTTGATCGAGCGATAGGCGGCTAACCCATCCGTGCGCGCCAAGGAGCCAGGGGTGATGCTGCTTTGTACGACAGGTATAACGCTGGCTGCCCAGACCTAACTGGCTTTCTCGGGCGGCCCCGTCTCTTGCTTGACTTAGCGCAACTCAGCCAAAGCATTTTCAATTTATGCTCACAACATGCAAGATTTGGAGACCCCTGACATGACCACCGAGACCCTGGACTTCACCCGCGCGCGCGCGCCGACCTTAGAGTGGAGTGATGCCTTGGGCCTAGAGCTTGACTTCATGGACGACACCCACCGCGAGTTTGTGGACCTGCTGGGTGCGACGCAGATGGCTCAAGACCAAGAGTTGTTGGAGCGTTTTGTGGCGCTGATTGAGCACACCGAAGCGCACTTTGGCAGCGAAGACCGATGGATGGCAGACACCCATTTCTCTTCCAGCAATTGCCACAGCATGCAGCACAACGTGATTTTGCAGGTCATGCGTGAGGGCCTCAGGCGCGGCAAAGAACAAGGCGATTTGGCACTGGTGCGCCAAATGGCGCACGAGTTGGGTCTGTGGTTCCCACAACACGCCCAAACGATGGATGCTGCCTTGGCGCTGCACCTGCGCGGAGTTGGCTATGACCAAGCCACAGGGCTGGTAACCAAGCCCGAGGGCTTGCCTGCGGGTGAGATTCATGGCTGTGGCGGGAGCAGTTGCTCTTAGGCATTCGCTTGCCGTGCGGGTTGTTTTGGCCGCTCACCGGCCTGAGTGTGGTGCACTCGGACCCGAGGGTTGAATGCCTGAATGGCTCAATGCCTTGGCCTTGTGACACACAACTCAAGCAGGAGCGGCATGAGTCTGAGGGGGGGGAGATATGAGCGCCGAAAAGCGCCAACAAGCGCCAAGAAGCGCTCAAAAGCCCCCCACAAACCGATAAAGAAACAAAAAACTCAGGCGTAACGCTTGCGTGCCAATGCCGCCCCAGCAGCCAAGGCCTGTAACTTTTTAGTCGCCACATCACGGCTCATCGGGGCTAGGCCGCAATTGGTGCAAGCAATCAAACGGTGCTTGGGCACAAACTGCAAGGCGCGGCCAATGGTATCGGCCACTTCTTCGGGCGTTTCAATCACGTCGCTTGCCACATCAATCACGCCCACCATCACATCTTTGCCTTCTAGCAACGCCATCATCTCGGGCGGCACGTGCGAGTGATAACACTCCAAGCTCACTTGCTCAATGCTGCTCTTGGCCAAGGCTGGAAACACCTTTTCGTACTGACGCCATTCGTCTCCCAAGGTCTTCTTCCAATTGTTGTTGGCTTCAATGCCATAGCCGTAGCAAATGTGAACGGCCGTGGTGCAGGTCAAGCCTTGCGCGGCACGCTCTAGGGCTTTGACGCCCCAGTCTGCGGCTTGGTCCAAGTACACATTGAAGGCAGGCTCGTCAAACTGAATGATGTCTACGCCATCCGCTTGCAAGGCCAAGGCCTCTTGGTTGAGCAACTCGGCAAAAGCAAACGCCATCTTGATGCGGCCCTCTTCGCCCTCGCCATAAAAACGGTCGGCCACGGTATCCACAATGGTCATGGGCCCGGGCAAGGTGAACTTGAGTTTTTTCTGGGTGTGGGCGCGGGCCAATTGCGCTTCAAAGGCATGCACACGGCCTTTGAGCCGCAAGGGGGCGATGACCTGGGGCACTTGCGCGTCGTAGCGGTTGTTGCGAATGCCCATGGTCACTTTGTTTTCAAAGTCGATGCCTTCGACCTGCTCTAAAAAGCCGTGCACAAAGTGCTGGCGTGATTGTTCACCGTCTCCAATCACATCCAAGCCGGCGTCCTCTTGGGCTTTGATCCACAGCAGCGTGGCGTCCGCTTTGGCTTGACGTAGCGCGTCGCCTTGGGCTTGCCACTTGGGCCAGAGTTTGTTGGTCTCGGCCAACCACTCGGGTTTGGGCAGGCTACCGGCAATGGCGGTTGAAAACATGGTGAAGCTCCGTGTCAGTTGTGAAAGAAAAGTTCAGTGCAGCGCGAACTCGCGCGCCAGCAATTCATAGGAACGGCTTTGGGCGGCTGGGTCATGGGTCCAAGTGATGAGTACCACTTCCTCGACTTGCAAACGCTCGGCCAACGCACGCAATTTAGCGGCCACTTGAGGGGCGCTGCCCACCAAGGCCTTGGCCCGCATCTCGGACAAGGCCACTTGCTCGGATGGGGTGAACTCGCGCAGCGCTTGGTCAGGTGGCAAGATAGGACCAATGCGTCCCGAATTGCGGTCCATGCGCCAGCGCGCACGGCTTTGAAACAGCGCCCAAGCCTCCTCCTCGGTGTCTGCCGCCAAGGCCCACACACACACGACGGCTTGCGGCTTGGCCATGCCCTGTGAGGCACGGAAGTTGGCACGGTACAGCTGTAGGGCCTCTTGTGCCCCTTGCCCATCGGTGATGAAGTAAGCAAAGGCATAAGGCAAGCTCAAATGAGCGGCCAATTGCGCGCCGTAGTCTGAGCTACCCAACATCCACACCGTGGGTGAGGTCGGGCCACTGGGGTAGGCGAAGACACCATGTCCGGGATGCCCAGCAGGAATGGGCTGACCCGTGACCCAAGCTTGCAGCTCTAGGACCTGTTGCGCAAAGTTGTCTGAGGCATGGCGATCGGGGTTGAGCAACTGGGCTGTGCGGCCATCGCTGCCGGGCGCACGCCCCACGCCCAAATCAATGCGCCCTGGCGCCAAGGCATCGAGCACACGAAATTGTTCGGCCACTTTCAGGGCCGCATAGTGCGGCAGCATCACACCCGCAGACCCCAAGCGAATGCGCGAGGTGCGCGCCGCAATAGCGGCCATCAAAACCTCAGGTGCGGTGCCAACGATGCTGGGGTGGCTGTGGTGCTCGCTGACCCAAAAGCGGTGGTAGCCCCAGGACTCGCACAGGCTGGCGAGTTCCAAGGTCTGGCGAATGGCGCTGTCTTGGTGACGGCCTGAGGCCGCAGCGGATTGGTCGAGGACAGATAGTTTGAGCACGGGCAGTAGCTTACCCGCAGCGGCAAAAGCTGTCTGTCACCCAGGCTTTAGTGGGGGGCCTGGGCCTTTTGAGCTTCTTGCAAAGCCCGCCACATGACTTTGCCGCTGCCGCTCTTGGGCAGGGCATCGACGAATTGGACTTGGGTCGGTGCTTTGTAGACCGCCATGTGCTCGCGACACCACCCAATGATGTCTTGTTCGCTCACCGTGCCTTGGTGGGTGGCGCGCAAAACCACCACCGCTTTGACGGTTTCGCCCCGGTAGTTGTCACGTGAGGAGATGATGCAAGCCTCTTGGATGGCAGGATGCTTGAACATCAACGCCTCCACCTCTGCGGGCCAGACCTTAAAGCCCGAAGCATTGATCATGCGCTTGAGCCGGTCGGTGATGAAAAAGTACCCCTCCTCGTCCACCCGCCCCAAGTCGCCCGAGCGAAAAAACCGCTTGCCATCGAGTTCAAAGAATGCGGCAGCAGTGGCCTCGGGCTGCTTCCAATAGCCATTGAACACTTCTGGGCCGTGAATCACGATTTCACCGGACTCGCCTTGGGGCAACTCTTGCAGGGTTTCGGGGTCGACGATGCGCGCATCGGTGCTCATGAAAGGAATGCCCAAGCACTGCTGCTTGGGCGCATCGGGCGGGTTGTTGTGCGAGGGGGCGGCGGTTTCGGTCAAGCCATAGCCCTCGCTGTAGCGCAGGCCATACAACTCCCACAAACGCTGCGCCACGGCTTGTGGCATGGCCGCACCGCCCCCGCCGATGTGGACCAAGCTTTGCAAATTGAATTTGTCAAAGTTGGGACTGCCCAAGAGATCAATCACCATGGTGGGAATGTTGGTCCAATGGGTGATTTGCCAGTTCGAGATCAGCCTGCCGGCCAGCTCGCGGTCCCAGCGCGGCATCAGCACCAAGGTGGCCCCAAGGTATATCCCCGCATGCATGACGCTGGTCATACCGGTGATGTGAAACATCGGCACCACCAACAGACCCACGTTTTCGTGGGTTCCACCACTCCAAATGGCAGAGGCGATGGCGTTGTGCATGATCGTGCGGTGAGGGTGCATGCAGCCCTTGGGCAAGCCCGTGGTGCCACTGGTGTAGGGCAAAACCGCCAAGTCCTGCGGCCCCACCTCCAAGGGGCCCAGTGGGTGAGCGCTCGAGAGCGCATCTTGCCAGGTGTGCACGTGTCCCGCGACGAGCTCTGGCATCGGGTGCAGGGTTGTCAACCAGGCTTGCCAAGCTTGGGGCGGCGCATCGTCGCCTTGTATGTCAGCGTCAAATGCATCTGTGAAATGGGTCACCACCATGTGCGCCAAAGCTTGCTCAGAAGGCAGTTGGTTGGTGGCCTTGGCCAACTCCGCGCTCAAATCGGCGCTGGTGATGGCCACCCGTGCGTCGGGGTCGGTGATGTAGTGCTTGAGCTCCTCGGCACGGTTCATGGGGTTGACGGGCACCACCACCGCATTGGCTCGCAAAATAGCGAAGTGTGCGATCACCAGTTGCGGGCAGTTCTGCATGTCGAGCACCACCCGATCCCCTTTTTTCACACCCAAGTGCTGCAAGTAGGCCGCTAATTTTTCAGCCTGCTCCATCAACTGCCCGTAACTCAGGCGTCGACCTAAAAAAATCAAGGCTGATTTGTGTGGGTAACGACAGGCGCTGATGCGCAAGTTCTCCCACAAGGACGTCTCGGGGACTGACAGGGAGTGAGGCAGGCGCGCAGGCCAAAAACGGTGATGCAATTTCATGCCTGCAGCTTAGCGCGCCGCCCGAGCCATGCACATCGGTATAGGCCCTAGCGTGCTCGCGCCCAACAACCGCCCAAACACCTCAAACGCGCGTGCGGCGGTTGATTTGCCGCATGGACATCAACGCGTCAAAAAAACCCCGCAACCAATCTAAGTCGATGGGTTTTTGCAACAACTGAACCCCATCAGGCAAGCCCCCTTTGGCCTGCACTTCTTTGGCACTCAAGCCCGTGATGGCCACGATCGCCATCGAAGAAAACAAGGTATGTTGGCTCAAAGTTTTTAAAAACTGGAAACCATCCACATTGGGCATGCGCAAATCCGTCAACAAAACTTGGGGCTGCAGGCTTGGCATGTCTAGCAAGGCCTCCATGGCTGAGGAATACATCACCGCATCGATGGGCAAGCCCCATTTTTCAAAATTCGCCTGCAGCATCAAACGCGTGTTCTCATCGTCTTCAACCACCAGGACCCGCAAACAATCCTCAGTGGCGGATGAACTCGCCTGAGACAGGTTATGGCGACGTTGGTATTCCTGAATCGATTGCAAAGAGATGCGGCGGTGTCCGCCTTGAGTTTTCCATGCCCGCAAATCGTTTTTTTCCACCAAGCCTTGTACAGTTCCCACAGAGATACCCAACACTTTGGCGGCATAACTGGTTCCACAATAGCCGTCGTAAGGCTCTTTGATGGAGAGTGTGGCCATGAAAAATCCTTGTTTGCTGAAATTTGAACTTAAGAGTTATTTTAGTTTATTTTCTTCAAATTTAACGAATACTAAATAAACCATGAATAACGACAGCTTGACCCGAATTGCAGGCCTCCAGGTCGGTCACTTCACGCATGCGCGTCGTCCGACGGGTTGCACCGTGGTGCTAACCCCCCAAGGGGCCGTGGCCGCAGTAGATGTTCGCGGTGGTGCGCCGGGCACGCGTGAAACAGACCTGTTGTCCCCGAGCAACTCGGTACAACACGTTCATGGCCTGGTGCTCAGTGGGGGCAGTGCCTATGGCTTAGACGCCGCCTCAGGTGTCATGCAATGGCTAGAAGAGCAGGGTCATGGGCTGTGCGTGGGGTCGGTTCGGGTACCCATCGTGCCCGCGGCGGTGATTTTTGACCTGATGGTGGACGATTTCTCCCAGGGCGCCACACGCATTCGCCCAGATGCCCAGGCGGGCTACCAAGCCTGCGTTCACGCCAGCCACGCGCCTGTGACACAAGGCAGTGTCGGGGCGGGCACAGGTGCCACCGTGGGCAAAATGAATGGTCCTCACTGCGCCATGAAAGGCGGGCTCGGCAGTGCGGCCCTCACGGTCAATGGCGTCACCGTGGCGGCCCTGGTGGTCTGTAACGCCTTGGGCGATGTGGTGGATCCGCTCACGGGTCAACTGCTCGCAGGGGCCCGTCGCGCCCCAGATAGCCTGGAGTTGCTCAACATCCGCCAAGCGCAGCTCGCAGGGCTGGCGATGCACAGCGTGCCCATGGGCAGCAACACCACCATTGGCGTGGTGGCCACCGATGCGGTGCTCACCAAACCCCAAGCACAGCGTTTGGCGCAAGTGGCCCACGATGGCCTGGCACGAAGCATCTGCCCGGTTCACACACCGCTTGATGGGGACACCCTGTTTGCCCTGGCCACAGGCACCAGCACTCAAGCGGCCGACATGATGCTGCTGAGCACCTTGGCCGCAGAAGTCACCGCTATGGCGGTCGTGAGGGCCATCCAAGCAGCCACCGAGTTGCGTTTGGGCCAGAACTGGTGGCCCGCCATGACGCGTGTTGCCTGCGGCCCTGGGCCCAACTGATCACCCAATGACAACAGGCCCAGTTCTGTCGAACGGGGCCTGTTGAAGGAATAAGCGAGATTATTTCAATGCTTTAAAGCGCACGCGCTTGGGCTTGGCACCTTCTTCACCCAAACGTTTCTTCTTGTCGGCTTCGTATTCTTGGTAGTTGCCATCAAAAAACACCCACTGGCTGTCGCCTTCAGCAGCCAAGATATGGGTGGCGATGCGGTCCAAGAACCAGCGGTCGTGGCTAATCACCATCACCGAGCCGGCAAACTCCAGCAGCGCATCTTCCAGCGCACGCAAAGTCTCCACATCCAAGTCGTTGGAGGGTTCGTCCAGCAGCAACACGTTGCCGCCTTCGATCAAGGTCTTGGCCAAGTGCAAACGACCGCGCTCGCCACCGGACAACATACCGACCTTCTTTTGCTGATCGCCCCCGTTGAAATTAAAGCGCCCGCAATAGGCCCGGCTGGGCATCTGGAATTTGCCCACCGTCAAGATGTCCAAGCCCCCCGAGATGTCTTCCCAAACGGTTTTTTCGTCGTTCAAGTCGTCACGCGTCTGATCCACAAAGGCCATCTTCACGGTTTGACCCACTTTGACTTCGCCGCTGTCGGGTTTTTCTTTGCCGGCGATCAGCTTGAACAAGGTGGACTTGCCGGCCCCGTTGGGACCGATGATGCCCACAATCGCGCCAGCCGGCACCTGAAAACTCAGATTGTCGATCAGCACACGGTCGCCAAAGGACTTGCTGACACCCTTGAATTCGAAGACTTCGTTGCCCAAACGTTCGGCAACGGGGATGAAAATCTCTTGGGTCTCGTTGCGTTTTTGGTATTCGTAATCGGAGAGTTCTTCAAAGCGCGCCAAACGTGCCTTGCTCTTGGCTTGCCGGCCCTTGGGATTTTGGCGTGACCACTCCAACTCTTTCTTCATGGCTTTGGCACGCGCATCTTCGGTGCGGTTTTCTTGCGCCAAACGGGCTTCTTTTTGCTCCAACCACGTCGAGTAATTGCCTTTGTAGGGAATGCCGTGTCCACGGTCGAGTTCCAAGATCCATTCGGCGGCGTTGTCCAAGAAATAGCGGTCGTGGGTGATGGCCACCACGGTGCCAGGGAAGCGGGCCAAGAACTGCTCCAACCAATCCACCGACTCGGCATCCAAGTGGTTGGTCGGTTCGTCCAGTAACAACATATCGGGCTTGGAGAGCAACAAACGGCACAAAGCCACGCGGCGCTTTTCACCGCCCGAGAGCTTGCCGATGACGGCGTCCCATGGCGGCAAACGCAGCGCATCGGCAGCAATGTCCAACAAATGGTCTGAGCCGTCACCGGCACCAGAGGCCGCGATGATGGCTTCGAGCTTGGCCTGCTCAGCAGCCAAGGCATCAAAGTCGGCATCCTCTTCGGCGTAGGCGGCGTACACCTCTTCCAAACGGGCTTGGGCTTGCTTGACCTCGCCCATACCGCTTTCCACCGATTGACGCACGGTGTGCTCCGGATCGAGCTGTGGCTCTTGCGGCAAATACCCAATCTTCAAGCCCGTCATGGGAATGGCTTCGCCTTCGATTTCCTTGTCGATGCCCGCCATGATTTTGAGCAACGTGGACTTGCCCGAGCCGTTCAAACCCAACACGCCAATCTTGGCACCCGGGAAGAAGCTGAGCGAGATGTCTTTCAAGATATGACGCTTGGGCGGCACGATCTTGCCGACCCGGTTCATGGAGAAAACGTATTGAGCCATGTGTTGTTCTTTCGGAGCATTCGCGCCACACAGCGTGGCGGCAGGTAATAAGACATTATCTCTGCTTCAAACGGGTCACAGGGCCTGGGTTGCGTCCTTGACCCACACAGCGCAATCCAAATCTCCCGCCATCAGCTCGCACGGCTTTCGCGCAGCACGAGCGTCTTTCACGGCCTCTTGGGCAATCGACCCTGGGGCAGACTAGCGATCGCAGCCCAGTTTCAAGCCTGGCTTGGGCTCATGACGGCTCACCCTAAGCAGTACAAAAATAGAACGCTCAAGGGGCGTGTCAGGTGGGCTTTGGTGCCGCTCACCTGCTCATGGCCGCGGCCATGGCAAGCTCCGCAAAGGCTATTGCACTTTCGTGCCACAATACGATCCGTTGTCGCCGCCAGTTGCCACAACATCAGCGCTTCTGCTGGAGCTTGTTCCAAACACCTTTGTTTGTGATCCCAACAGCTCACCTTGTAAATATTGCCGACCTTTGACTGGGTGGCCTTCGGGCCAAGCGGGTCGGTGTCACGCGCTCTGACATGGGCGCTCCATCATGAACTTTGAAGAATTGAATTTGGCTCCGGCCATCCTGAAAGCCGTAGTCGAACAGGGCTACGAAACCCCAACCCCCCTCCAAGCCCAGGCGATCCCAGCCGTGCTCGCAGGCCACGACCTGTTGGCAGGCGCCCAAACTGGCACCGGCAAAACCGCCGCCTTCACCTTGCCCATGTTGCACAAGCTCACCATGAGTCGCAGCAGCGAGAACAAGTTTGGTGTCTACGGTGTGCGCGCCTTGGTGCTCACGCCAACCCGTGAACTCGCCGCGCAGGTGGAGGAGTCCATCCGCACCTACGGCAAATATCTGCAACTGACTTCGACCGTCATCTTTGGGGGTGTGGGCATGAACCCCCAAGTTGCACGCATCAAAAAAGGGGTGGACATCTTGGTGGCCACGCCTGGACGCTTGCTTGATTTGCAACAACAAGGCCTGTTGGACTTGTCGACTGTGCAGATGTTGATTCTTGACGAGGCCGACCGCATGCTCGACATGGGCTTTATCCATGACGTCAAGAAAATCTTGGCCTTGGTACCCAAAGAAAAGCAAAGCTTGTTGTTCTCGGCCACCTTCAGCGATGAGATTCGAGAGTTGGCCAGTGGCTTGCTGAAGGATCCCCAAAGCATCCAAGTCACCCCCAGCAACACCACCGTGCAACGCATCACCCAAGTGGTGCACCCGGTGGGTCGCGGCAAGAAAAAAGCCTTGTTGGCACACATCATCAACGAGCACAACTGGAGCCAAGTCTTGGTGTTCACGCGCACTAAATTTGGTGCCAACAACGTGGCCGAGTTTTTGACCAAAAACGGCATCAGTGCCATGGCCTTGCATGGCAACAAAAGCCAAACCGCCCGCACCCAAGCCTTGGCGGGGTTCAAGAGCGGGGACATTCGCGCTCTGGTGGCCACTGACATTGCCGCGCGCGGCATCGACATTGACGAGTTGCCTCACGTGGTCAACTACGAAATCCCCAACATCAGCGAAGACTATGTGCACCGCATTGGCCGCACCGGCCGCGCGGGCTCAAGTGGCGAAGCCGTGAGCTTGGTGTCCTTGGACGAAGAAGGCTTCATGAAAGACATTGAGCACTTCACCAAGCAGCAAGTCCCTGTGGTGGTGGTCGAGGGCTTTGGTCCCGAGGCCGATGAAAAAGCCGAACCGATTGCCATGGGCCGTCAAACCCTCTGGGGTGGTTTGGGCAAGCCCCCAGGCCGTGACGTGATGGCTGCTGCGGCCAAAGCCGCACGCAGTGAAATGATGCAACGCATCCGAGACACCAAAGGCGCTTCAGGCGCGGGTGGACGCGGCGGCGCTGGACGCGGGCCAGCACCTCGTGGCGAGGGCGGCGACAGCGAAGGCCGTGCCCCACGCCCCAACGGTCATGTCAGCCGAGACCGCAACGGGGACCGCCCAGTGCGAGAAGGCAATCGCCCACAAGGCCAAGGCCCTCGCCCGGCTCGCCAATTTGACAACCGCGGTCCGCGTCAAGATGCGCCGCGCGCGCCGCGCGAATTTGAACCACGCATGCCGCGCGACAACGAGGCTCGCCCGCCACGTCGCGATGACGACGACTTTCAACCGCGCGCCAATGCGCATCTGGGCACCCAAAGCGGTGTCAACGCCTTTGGCCACAAAACACAAGGTGGCGGACAACGCCAACCCGATCCCACACGCACCAGCGTTGACCTCATGACCGAGCGCAAGCGCGGCGGCGGTGGGTATGGTGGCGGGGGTGGAGGCCGACGCAACGGCGGCGGCGGGGGTGGACGCTCTGGCGGCGGCGGTCGATCAGGGGGCGGCTATGGCGGTGGTGGTGGCTACGGCCGCTGAGTCAGCACTATCCCAGCACCCGGCCCCCCAGCAAAACCCCGTAACCGAGAGGCCTGCGGGGTTTTTTGTGATCACTGGCACTCAGGCACGGGAGTAGGCAAAGGTTGCTGCGCGTAAAACGCCCGCAAATTGGCCATGGTCAGATCGGACATGGCGCGACGCGTCTCCTCGGTGTGGCTGCCAATGTGCGGTGTGAGCACCACATTGTGCAAACTGCGCCATTCAGCGGATACGCGAGGCTCATCCCAAAACACATCCAATCCAGCGCCGGCGATGGTTTTGTTTTTCAAGGCCTGCAACAAAGACTCTGAGTTGACCACCGAGCCTCGTGCAATGTTGACCAAATAACCCTTGGGGCCTAGCTTTTGCAGCACTGCCTCATTGACCAGGTTCTGGGTTGCCAGACCGCCTGGGGTGGCCACCACCAAAAAGTCCACCTCTGAGGCCAAGTCCTCAAGCGACGCATGAAAGCGGTACGACAGGTCTGATTTGGGTGAACGGCTGCAGTAGCTGATCGGCATGTCAAACGCCGCCGCCCGCTGCGCAATGGCGCGGCCAATGCGCCCCATGCCCAAAATACCTAGGCGAGAGCCCGACAGGCGACGGGTCATGCCAAAGGACTCCACCACCCAATCCCCATTGCGCACAAACCGATCGGCTTGTGGGATGCGACGCGAGAGCGACAACATCAAGCCCAGGGCCAAATCGGCCACATCCGCCGTCATGGCGCCCGGGGTGTGCGTCACCACCACACCACGCTGTGCGGCAGCCTCCAGGTCGATGCCGTCGTAGCCCACCCCGCACAGCGCAATGAGCTTGACTTGGGGGAGCATGCTGAGCAAGGCTTTGTCAACTTTGGACTCGCTTCCGGTGCCCACCAACGCAGTGACCTTGCCCAGAGCCAAGGGGTCCACGATGTGCGCATGGTCGTGCACGATGTAATCCTCTTGCTGCATGGCCTGCATCAAGAACGCAGGAATTTGAGAGACCTGCATGAGGTGTTGTGTCATTGTTTTTCTCCTGCCTGTTAAATAGCGTCAACTCCGCTACACCAGCGACTCTAACGCGACATTGGCTAACATCGTGCCATGAATGAAGGACTCCCCACTCTTGACCTCCACGCCAGCGTGGCTACCCTGACCTTGCGCCGCCCCTCCCAGCGCAACAGCCTGAGCGATGACGATTTGCACGCCCTCATGGCGCATTTCGACACCGTGAACCACAACCCAGCCATTCAGGTCTTGGTGCTGCGCGCACAAACCCAGGGTCAAGCCAAGCCCGTATTTAGCGCGGGCTACAACGTCGGGGGGTTTGACAACGACGTGATGGCCCCCCTGTTTTTTGAAAAAATCCCTCAAGCTCTTGAATCTTTGCGGCCCATCACGATTTGCGCGCTCAACGGAAGCGTCTACGGGGGCGCGACCGACTTGGTGTTGGCGTGTGACTTTCGCGTGGGCTTGCGCGGCATGTCGTGGCGCATGCCCGCTTGCGCATTGGGCTTGCATTACTACCCCAGTGGTTTACGGCGCTACGTCAGCCGCTTGGGCTTGAACGCGAGCAAACGCGCTTTTCTTTTAGGCCAATCCTTGCCCTTTGAAGACCTGCACCCGCTGGGCCTGTTTGAAGCCCTGGTTGACGCCGAGCACTTTGACGATGAAGTGACCCAATGCGTCAACACCCTCACCGCCATGGCTCCGTTGGCCTTACAGGCCACCAAACAAAGCCTCAACGAGGTGGCTGGGGGCCTGTACTGTGAGCCCGTGCTCCAAGAGCGCGCGCGCCAATCGGTGCACAGCGCAGACTTTGCCGAGGGCCGCGCTGCGTTTTCCCAGCGGCGTCCCGCCGTGTTCACCGGCCGCTAAAGGAGCCCTTATGACCCCCACCAGCGACACCTTGCAACTGTGGTTAAACCAAGAGGTACAGGTTCGCCGCCTGATGCTGCCCCATGGCGTCACGCCACTGGAGGATGTGCGACCACGCACCGGAATGGAACTGATAGAAGGCATGCTGCAAGGCCGCACCCGCCCTGCCCCTTTGTCGAAGTTGCTGGATTTTTGGCTGGTCGAAGCCACCGCTGGCCAGGTGGCTTTTCAGGGCGCACCTCAGGCTGATTTCTTCAACCCCATGGGCACCGTGCATGGGGGCTGGTTTGCCACCTTGCTTGACTCGGCCATGGGATGCTCGGTGCACACCCTGCTGCCTGCTGGGCGAGGCTACACCACCACGGGCTTGAGTGTGAACTTGGTCAAAGCCCTCACCCCTCAAGTGCAACGCGTGCGCGCCATCGGCAAAGTGCTCCACGCAGGGCGTCAGATGGCTTCGGCCCAAGCCAGCTTGGTCGGCCCCGACGGCACGCTCTACGCCCATGCCACGTGCACATGTTTGATTTTTGACTTGCCAGGAGCACCCCAACCATGAGACTTCTTCACACCATGCTTCGCGTGGGCGACATGCAACGCTCGATTGATTTTTACACCCAAGCCATGGGCATGCAGTTGCTGCGCACCACCCAACGTCCCGACCAGCACTATGACTTGGCGTTTGTGGGCTATGGCGGCAACCCCGACCAAGCGGAAATTGAGTTGACCTACAACTATGGCGTCACCTCTTACGAGCAGGGAACGGCATTTGGCCACTTGGCGATCGGCGTGTCTGATATCCGCGCGAGCTGCGAGAAGATTCGCCAAGCCGGTGGCACCATCACCCGAGAACCCGGGGCAGTCAAAGGTGGCTCCACCCTGATTGCCTTTGTGCAAGACCCAGATGGCTACAAAATCGAATTGATTGAGCGCGCAGAGATGTGATGCCCTGGCAGCATGGCCGCATCAAAAAAAGGGCCTCGCGGCCCTTTTTTGATGGGGTGATGCGCTGGGACCATCAACCCTTTTTGGCGTAAGCCGAGCACCAACCTTTGGCAGACACTTGTTTGCCAGCAAACAAGGGGCAACCACCGGCTGCGGCGCCAGCAGCACCTTGGAACAAGGCGCAGTTTCCGCACATTTGACCAGCGGCGTACTTGGTTTGCTTGGCTTTGTCCACCTTGGTGGCATCTGCCTTGTAACCCAAACCGGCAGCTTGGGCATCAGATTCGGCCACCATGGCTTGCGCTTGGGCAGCAGAGGCAAAGGCGGCCACGCCGGTTGCAGCCACTGTCTGCAACATGAAAACACGGCGGTTGGTGGGTGTCTTGAATGCGTTGTTCATAGAAATCTTCAAATGGATAACCAGAAGATGCTGGCAGGCGTTATTTTAATGGGTATACCCGGACTCCCTGCGGGCTGTGGACATCACCCCGAAGGGCTCAGCGTGGGGCGCCAGGGCGCTGGAGCAGCAACTCGGCTTGCGCCAACGCCTCCAGGGTGTCGACATCCAGCACAGCCCCTGGGTCTTGCACCTCTAAGCGCCAAGCACCGCGTTGCGCCACCACACTGCGCGCGCCTTCGTCGCCGCGCAAGGTCTGCAAAGCGACACCACAGCTGGCATCAAAGCCCACCGGATGACCTTTTTGACCTTGGTACCAAGGCACCACCACGGGGTGGTGCCCAAGCGCTTGGGCCACGGCTTGGAGTGTGGATGGCTGCACCAGCGGTAAGTCCGCGGGCAAGATGAGCCATCCTTGGGCGGCGGGCGTGGCAGCGACGCCGCACGCAATGCTGTCGCCCATGCCAGGTTGCGCCAAGTCCCGGGTGTGTTCGCGCTCGACGATGTGCCAAGGCAGCCCACTGGCTTGCACGCTGCGCAACACATGGTCACGCACCCGCAGCCCTGCCAGCGGTGCATCGAGCTTGTCGACCTGCGCGCCGGAGGCTTTGAAGCGCTCCCCCCGCCCAGCGGCCAAGATGATCACCACCACGGAGGCGCCACCGCGGCTCACAGGCTGCACAGAGTCTCGGTGGGGGCTGCGGCGCTGGCCTGGGCATGGGCCATGTTTTTGACCTGCACAATCTCGGCCACGATGGAGACCGCGATCTCCGCCGGAGTTTGTGCACCGATGCGTAAGCCGACCGGCCCATGCAAACGCGCCAGCGCTTGCTCTGAGAGATCAAAGTGTTCGGCCAAGCGTTTTTTACGCGCTACTTGGTTGCGCCTTGATCCCAGGGCACCGATGTAAAAAGCCTGCGAATTCAAAGCCTCCATCAAAGCCATGTCGTCGAGCTTGGGGTCGTGGGTGAGCGCCACGATGGCGGTGTGTGCATCGGGCACCAATTGCTGCACCACATCGTCGGGCATGCCCAACACGCGGGTCACGCCCTCAATGCCCAGCGTCGCGGCGTACTCTTCGCGCGGGTCGCATACCAACACCTCAAAGTCAAGCAAGCTGGCCATCTGCGCCACAGCCTGACTGAGTTGCCCTGCCCCAATCAAAAGTAAGCGCCAACGCGGGCCAAACAAAGTGGTCAAGCTGGTGCCATCAAACTGCAAGGTGTCGGTTCGCGCAGCGTCACGCAGCGACACATGGCCGCTGGCCAAGGTCAAGGTGCGCGCCACCAGCTGGTGGGCCGCGGTGCGAGCCAGCACGTCTTCAATCCATTGCACATCGGTGATGGGCTCTTGTACCAACCGCAAGGTCCCGCCGCAAGGCAGGCCAAAGCGTGCGGCCTCTTCTTTGCTCACGCCATAGGCCACCATCGAGGGATGCAACAAGGTGTCGTACTCACCGGCCTTGATGCGGGCAATCAAATCGTCCTCCACGCAGCCCCCCGACACCGAGCCGCTCACCACCCCATCGTCGCGCACGGCCAACAAGGCACCGGGAGGCCGCGGAGCGCTGCCCCAGGTCTCCACCACCGTGACCAGGGTGACACGTCGACCCGCTTGACGCCAAGCGAGCACATCACTCAACACGCGTAAGTCCAAACTTTCCATGGCAGTCTCTTTTCTGTGGGTGAAGGTCATCAACAAGCCACAAGCATAAGCCGCTTGGGTAGGATGCGCAGTGGGCCTTGCCCTCACCTAGACCATTGAGCTGTCACCTATGAAACAAATCGCCGACCTTCGCAAAAGTTATGAACGTGCCGAACTGAACGAATCAGCGTCGGCTGCCGACCCCATGCAACAGTTTGAGCTGTGGCTCAACGAGGCCATTCAATCCGAGTTGCCCGAGCCCAACGCCATGACCTTGGCCACGGTGGGCGGCGACTTGCGCCCCAGCACTCGGGTGGTGCTGATCAAAGGCTACGACGCGCGCGGCATCGTGTGGTTCACCAACTACCAAAGCCGCAAAGGCCAGCAACTTGCGGGCAATCCGTTTGCCGCCCTGCAATTTCATTGGGTCGAGTTGGAACGCGTGGTGCGCATCGAGGGCCGGGTGGAAAAAGTCAGCGAAGCCGACAGCGACGCCTACTTTCACAGCCGCCCACTGGACTCACGCATTGGGGCCTGGGCGAGCCCGCAAAGCCAAGTCATCGAAGGCCGTGGCACGTTGGTGGCCAATGCGGCCAAGTACGGCGCGCAGTTTTTGCTGCAACCGCCCCGCCCCCCACACTGGGGAGGCTACCGCTTGGTGCCCGATCAGTGGGAGTTTTGGCAAGGACGCAAAAGCCGCCTGCACGACCGCCTACGCTATCGGCTTGCCGTGAGCGAGGACTCTGATAGCGCGAACGCGTCGGGTTGGGTACGCGATCGCTTGGCCCCCTAAAAACCAGCCTGCAAGCCGACTTTGGCACTGCGCCCGGCCAAAGGAGGGGCGTTGGAGCCCATGCTTTGGGTCAAGACCGAGGTAGACGAGTAGGCCAGTTGGTTGGTGAGGTTTTCAAGCTTGGCAAACACCAGCCAGCGCACACCCGCTGCTCGGGTGTGGTAGTTCAAGCCCACGTTCCACAAGGTGTAGCTGGCCGTGGTGACGTCGCTTGCTTGGGGCACACGGTGTTGGGCAGCGGCATGCGTGAATCCCAAGCGCGCGCCCCAGGCCTGTTGCGTCAACACCCAGTCAGCCCCCACACGCATGGGGGCAATGCGCGGCAGCGCTTGGTTGTGCGTGAGGTCATCCGCGCGCACCACATCGCCGCGCAAGGCCAAATCCATGGCGCCCCACGAGGCGTTTGAGCTCCACAAAGCTTGACTGCCCCCGACCATGCGCAACGAAGCACTTGACTCCAAGCCCACCAAGCGCGCGCGAACGCCTTGCAAGGCATAGACGGGCAGCTGGTGCAGGGCATCCGTGGCACCGGTGGATTGGAGTGACAGGTAATTGGCAAACTCAGACGCAAAGCCGGTGAGAGAAGCCGTGTGAGGCCCGCTCTTGTAGGCCCCTCCAAGGTCTATTTGAGTGGCTTTTTCCATCGCGCTGTTGACATTGCCCACCTCAAACGTGCCCGTAGCCGCGTGCGGGCCATTGGCAAACAGCTCGTAGTCTTTGGGGGCGCGTTGGCTCCAACTCAGATGGCTGGTGAGTTGCCACCCGTCTTGAGCCTCTCCTTGGCGCAAGTTGCGCATGCCCCCAAAGGCCAGCGTCAAGGGGTTAAAGGCTTTGTCTATGCCCGTGTCTTGGTTGCGCACCGCCACAGCCTCCGCGCGTGCACCTGCACTGAGCTCCCCCCAGCCTGTGGTCAAGACTTGGTGCGTGAACACCGCGTTGCTGAGTGTGCGACTCGCCGGCACAAAGGCCTCAGCGCCCTGCACGGCCAACTGGCTGCCTTCGCGCTGCAGCCCCACCACACCTTGGAGCTGCCAGCCATTGGCCAAAGCTCGGGCATAGGGCGTGGCTTGCAAGCGAAGCTCGTGTCCGCCGTTGTCAAATCGCGTGCCGGTCTGTGCCCCCGGGTATTCGGTGTGGCTGTAACGGGTATGACCCCATTGGAACTTGAGCGCTTGAAGCCACGCGGAGACATCACGCCATTGCCCCTCCACCACCTGCTGGCGGCGCAGCATGCCGATGCTCACATCTGGTTCGGCCACTGTGCCGTAGGTGCTTCGGTACTCGCTGCTGGAGGCTCCCAAATAGCCGCGATCGAACAACAACGTGCCCCCGGCCGCTGTGCCTTGGGAGTTGCTGGCTGAATTGCACACCCGCCGCTGCGAGGAGGTCACCCCATTGAGTGTGCAGTCCATGAGCTTGGGAACCACCAAATTGCTTGTGCTGCGATCCATTGCGTCGACATGCAGCACCCAACGCTCGTTGCCAGTCTCCACCAAGGCAGCGCTGCTGCGCTCGTGGGAGGCCCCCCCAGCACGCAGCTCAGCCTTGCCCAACACACCGCCTTGCTCGTCAAACGTGCGTTCACGGGCAATCCGGTGGTCGATCACGTTGACCAAACCCCCGACCGCACTGCTGCTGTACAACAAGGTAGCTGGGCCACGCAGGACTTCGATGCGCTCGCTCGTGAGCGGGTCCAGGGGAACCGCATGGTCAAAGCTCAAGCCCGAGACGTCCATGTTTGCGCCACTGTTTTGCAAGATACGAATGCGCTCGCCCTCCAAGCCCCGAATCACCGGGCGACCCACGTTGGGCCCAAACGAGCTGTTGGCCACTCCGGGCAAGTTGTCTAGCGTTTCGCCTAAGGTGCTGCCAAGTCTTTGGGCCAGCGCCGAGCCCGAGAGTTGTTGCGCGGGCACAGACAGGCTGGCATGGGGTGAGGGTTGCGCCGTGATGGTCACCTCTTCAAGCGCCGTGGCGGGAGCGCCTGAGGTTTGCGACCAAGCGATTGACCAACTGCCCCAAGCCGCAGCGGCGAGCAGGCTGCGAAGAAAAAACAAACTCATGTGTGTGTCCCACGAAGAAGAATTGACCACGTGAGCAGCACCGCGCCACCCACGCAAACGAGAAGGTCAGTTCAAAACAACGGGGGCGCTCGGGCGCTGAAAAAACGCGCGTGCACGTCCACGCGTTCATGCAAGCCCAATGCCAGCCAAGTCGGGGGCATGGCCAACGCGTGTGCCTGAGCCACCCCCGCGATGGGTGCGTCATCACACAGTTGATCGTAGAGCTGGCACTCGGCCGTGGAGTTGTGTTCACCAAAGAGACCGCCCCACGAAGCGGGCGAGGCACAACTGAGTTCGCACGATGGACTGAGCGCGCCAGGGGCCAGAGCTTGCGCCGAGCTCTGCAGGGTGAGCGAATTTGGAGCCACGCCCACATGGCTGGCATGCGCCAATCGATGCGCCAAGCCCACAGACTGCGCCAACACCACGAGCAAGGCCAAAGCCAAGAGGCCCGGGCGCACTCGCGCCTGCAGGCGCCAGCGCTCAAGCATCGCGCACCTTATCGGCAAAGGTCTGTAAAAACTTCTTCACCTTAGGGGCCACCACAAAGGCGCAATAGCCTTGGTTGGGGTGCTGCCTGAAATAGTCTTGGTGGTAATCCTCGGCCACCGAGAAATTGTGCAAGGGCAGCAATTCAGTCACCACGCGCGCCGAGTGCTCTCGGGAGACCTCATCCAACACCTGTTGCGCCACCTCACGGTCCGCCTCTTGAGTGAAGTAAATGCCGCTGCGGTATTGGGTGCCCACATCGTTGCCTTGGCGGTTCAAGGTGGTAGGGTCGTGGATGACAAAGAAGATTTCCAACAACTCTCGCAGGCTGATCTTTGCGGGGTCGTAGCTGACTTGCACCACCTCGTTGTGCCCGGTGGTGCCTGTGCACACCTGCTCGTAGCTGGGGTTGAGCACATGGCCGTTGCTGTACCCAGAGACCACCTTCAATACCCCTTGAACCCGCAGAAAAACCGCCTCAGTACACCAAAAGCATCCGCCCCCCAAGGTGATGACCTTGAAAGAGGAAGAGGAAGAGGAGGAAGTCAAGGAGGAAGCAGATGTGGGGTTCATGGGTCGCCATCATATGATGGAGTGCCATGGATACGTTGCTTGCCCTCAAACCGTTTTTGACCCAATTGGTCTTGCCTGCGGCCTCTGGACCGCTGCTGATGGCGGCTTGCATGGCGTGGGCTTGGCGGCGCAGCGTGAGCAGGCGCCAACTTACTGCCCGCCTGCCCTTGACGGGTGGGCTGCTGACTTGTGCGGGGCTGTGGCTGCTGAGCTGCCCGGCGGTGGCTTTGTGGCTGTCTGTGCATGGCTTGCCCCAAGTCAGCCCCACCACGCCCGAGGTGTTGCGTCAACACCAAGTCCAGGCCATTGTGGTGCTGGGCGGTGGCGTGGAAGAACTCTCGCCCGAGTACGGCGGCCCCAACCTCACGCCAGAGAGCATGGCGCGGTTGCTCTACGGCATGCACTTGGCGCGGGGTACCTCATTGCCCTTGGCCTACAGCGGGGGAGTGGGCTGGGGAGGCGAGCCTGATCAAACGCCGGAAGCGCACGTGGCCTCTCTAGTGCTGGCCCGTTTGCAGGGTCCGACCCTGCGATGGCAAGAGGACCAGTCGCGCGACACCCGAGAAAACGCACGCATGACCGCTCAGCAGCTGCACCGTGATGGCATCACCCGCATTGCCCTGGTCACCCACGCTTGGCACATGCCGCGCAGCGTACGCCAGTTTGAAACGGCCGGGTTCGAGGTCACGCCGGCGCCCATGGGCTTTCTTCACCACGACATGCACCCGGTACTACTGTGGCTGCCCCACGCCCAGGCACTGCGCGAGAGTGGCTGGCTGATCAAGGAGTGGCTGGGGCTGCGCTTGACGTGAGTCCGATGAGCTGACAACAACCGATACTTTTAGGTGACTCGAGGTATA
>CAIVLE010000048.1 GCA_903906635.1 uncultured Burkholderiales bacterium
CCCAACTTCCAAAGCTCTTCAGCCAAGTCCATGCGCACTTGGTAGGGGTTGGGTTTGGCAGGCTCTTCAAGGTCCAGTGAGATGTCTGGAATGTCCAGGGTCGGACGCGCCGGTTGAGCTTGGGGGCCGACAGGTGTCTCGGGTGTGGATGGCTCTGAATCAGTGGTGGGCGGCACGGTGACCGGGGCCATGCTGGGTACAAACTGCGGCTTGAGATCGTCAACGTGGGGGAGATCCAAATCGAACTTCACATTCAGAGGCGGCAGACCTTGGATGTTGTCACCTTGCAGGCGGCTGGCACGTCGCATCCAAAGGCCAATCAAGACCATCAAACCGATCAAACTCCCTGCACCGACAGGTGCCATGGGGTGATGGGTCAGTTGACTCAGCCAGTCTTTGGGTTGTACTTGGGTGGGCAGATCGGCTTCAATGCCTGCCGAAGCTACGTTGGCCGTGGCCGCTGCGATCTTGCCCAACTCAGCAATGTTGCGTCCCATTTCGGCAGCACGACTGGCCACTTCTTGCGCTTGGCGCTGTTGCGCCAACTTGTCTTCGACACCGCCTTGTGTGGGCTTGGTCAGCGTGAGTTTGTCTTCTTTGGTGCTGGCCTTTTTGTTTTGCACGCGCGCTTCGAGCTTGCCCGAACTGTCGCGGCTGGCTTTGGGGGCGGTGCCACCCGGGGCGCGCGCTGCCAACTCGGCGCGGTACGCCTGGAAGTTAGCGGTCTGCACTTGAATTTCTTTGCGGGCTTCTTCCCGCGACAAGGCCTTGGCATCTTGCTCGGACGGCATGCTCAACAACGAGCCCGACTTCAGGCGGTTGACGTTGGCATCGACAAACGCATCTGGATTGCTGCGCAGCATGGCGGTCAACATTTGATCCAGCGAGACATTGGCTGACTTGTTGCGAGCGGCCAATTCACTGGCCGTGTCGCCGCGCTGAACTTGGATGGCCTGGGTGCCAGCGCTCAATGCCGTGGGCGATTCGGCTGACTGTTGACGTGAGTCGTCCATCGACAAGCTGATGGCGCGCAGCAAGCGGCCATTCGCCCAGCGCAAGTCCAGCAGCACGTCCAGAAAGGTGCTGGAGACGGTTTGCTGGCTGGTGATGGAG
Organism: uncultured Burkholderiales bacterium; assembly: GCA_903906635.1. Lineage (GTDB taxonomy): Bacteria > Pseudomonadota > Gammaproteobacteria > Burkholderiales > Burkholderiaceae_C > Limnohabitans. Next base: position 1,114 of record CAIVLE010000048.1, read on the forward strand.
AGGTAGGAGCGTCCGTTGTTGCGTTTGAGCAGTTTGACTTGGATCTCTAGGGCCCCACCCTGGCTGGTCGGCACCTCGAGTTTGGTGGCCTTGTAGACGTCTGGGCTGGCCAGGGCCGCTTGGAAATTGACCTGCTCTGCGCTTGACATGGAGACTATGTCAATTTCAGCTTTGAGGGCCTCGCCTTGTTTGGACTGCACCACGGGGCGACTCAAAGTCAGGGCTTGCGCACTGCCCAAAAGGGTCAAAGACAGGGCCGCCCACAGCGCTGAGCGCTGGAACAGGTTAGTTACTGGGCGGAGGTCTCTGGTCATGATCAGAATGGTAGCGGGTTTATTTCATCGCTCAAGCAAGATGCGAAGCATGCGACGCAGGGGTTCTGCAGCGCCCCACAGCAACTGATCTCCGACGGTGAAGGCGCCCAAGTAATCGTTGCCCATCGCCAGTTTGTGCAAGCGGCCCACGGGAACGCTCAAGGTGCCGGTGACAGCGGCAGGCGTGAGGTCACGCTCTGAGATATCTCGTTGGTTGGGAACCACTTGGACCCAGTCGTTGGCTTGGGCCAAGATCGACTCAATTTCATCCATGGGCACATCTTGCTTGAGCTTGATGGTCAAGCCTTGCGAGTGGCAGCGCATGGCGCCAATGCGCACACACAAGCCATCAATCGGAATGCTGCCCGCACTGCGAAAAGCCGGGTTGCCCAAAATCTTGTTGCATTCGGCGCCGCCTTTCCATTCTTCTTTGCTCTGGCCGTGCTCGACAGGCACATCGATCCATGGAATCAAACTGCCAGCCAAGGCGGTGTTGCGGAAATTTTGGGTGGGGAAGGCCGCGCTGCGCATGGTGGCCGAGACCTTGCGGTCAATGTCCAAGATAGCAGACGATGGGTTGGCCAAGTCGTCTTTGACGGCATCGTGCAAGGCGCCCATTTGGCTCAATAGCTCGCGCATGTTTTGAGCGCCAGCACCCGAAGCGGCTTGGTATGTCATGGCGCTGACCCACTCAATCATGCGGTGCTTGAACAACCCCCCCATGGCCATCAACATCAGGCTGACGGTGCAGTTGCCGCCAATCCAGTTTTTGCCGCCTTGGGCAAGGGCGGTGTCGATCACATCGCGGTTGACGGGGTCGAGCACGATCACAGCATCCTCGGCCATGCGCAGGGACGACGCAGCATCGATCCAGTGGCCCGTCCAACCTGCACCGCGCAGCTTGGGGTAGACCTCTTTGGTGTAGTCGCCGCCTTGGCAAGTCAAGATGATGTCGCAGCGCTTGAGCGCAGCGATGTCGTGGGCGTCTTGCAGCGAGGTTTCGTTTTTGGCTTGCGCAGGAGCTTTGCCACCAGCGTTGGAAGTGGAGAAGAACACAGGTTCAATCAGCTCAAAGTCTTTTTCTTGAACCATGCGGTCAATCAACACCGAGCCAACCATGCCGCGCCAACCAACTAAACCTACTAACTTGCTCATTTCAACGCCTATTCAGTTGCAATAAAAAAAGTGCCAGATCTGGCTGTTTGCCCGGCTCGTCTGGCCGGGGGGCGCACGACGAGACGGAGCGGTTCAGCCCTTGATGATCGTGGTTTGGGGGGTGAATGCACGCGCTCTCGCAGCAGCCTGAGCCGCTGGCGAGGGGTTCATGGGGGTGAACTGACGGGCGTGAAACATGCTCCGATTGTATCGGATGGCGTTTGAGGCCGGCGCCAAACCCGTCTCTAGCGCCTGTGAAGTGGGTTCAACTTCGAGCGAGGATCAACGCAATGCGTTCACCACCGCGTCGCCCATTTGTGCCGTGCCTACTTTGGTGGTGCCCGCACTGAAGATGTCTGGCGTACGCAGACCTTGAGCCAGCACAGCTTTGACGGCCGTTTCAATGCGCTCAGCCGCGGCGGCTTGGTTCAAGCTAAAGCGCAGCATCATGGCTGCGCTCAAAATGGTCGCCAAGGGGTTGGCCACGCCTTTGCCTGCGATGTCGGGCGCGCTGCCGTGGCTGGGCTCGTACAGTCCTTGGTTTTTGGAGTTCAAAGAAGCCGATGGCAGCATGCCGATCGAGCCCGTCAGCATGGACGCTTCGTCGCTCAAGATGTCGCCAAACATATTGCCCGTCACCACCACGTCAAAGCGCTTGGGCTCTTTTACCAACTGCATCGCGGCGTTGTCCACGTACATGTGGTCCAGCGCAATGTCGGGGTACTCTTTGCCTACTTCGCTCACCACGTCTTTCCAAAACTGGAAAGTCTCCAACACGTTGGCTTTGTCGACGCTGGTCACGCGGCCTTCGCTGCCAGAGGCTTTACGTTTGCGAGCAGCTTGGAAAGCCACATGGGCAATGCGCTCAATCTCGGGCTTGCTGTAGCGCATCGTGTCAAACGCTTCTTCGGCGCCAGGAAAGTGGCCATCGGGGGCTACGCGGCGGCCTCGGGGTTGGCCAAAGTAAATGTCTCCCGTCAGCTCGCGAATGATCAAAATGTCCAAACCCGAAATCAGCTCAGGTTTCAAGCTCGATGCACCCACCAGCTGCTCGTAGCAAATCGCAGGTCGGAAGTTGGCAAACAGCCCCATGTTTTTGCGCAAACCCAAAATAGCTTGCTCTGGGCGAAGTGGGCGCTCCAAGGTGTCGTACTTCCAGTCGCCCACAGCGCCAAACAGCACGGCGTCAGATTGCATGGCCAGCTTGAGGGTGGCTTCAGGCAAAGGGTGTCCGTGCGCGTCATACGCAGCGCCCCCCACCAAGGCGGTTTCCATCTCAAACGTCAGGTCCAAAACATTCAACACTTTGATGGCTTCAGCGACGATCTCTGTGCCAATGCCGTCTCCGGGCAAAACTGCAATTTTCATGGTGACTTTCTGTGTGTGCGTTACATCGTGTGTGCCAGCCAGGGCTTGGTAGCCAGGCGTTCGGCTTCAAAGGCACGGATCTTGTCCGATTGGCGCAGGGTCAGGCCAATGTCATCAAATCCATTGAGCAAGCAGTATTTGCGAAAAGCTTGAACCTCAAACGCGATGGTTTCTCCTTGGGGGCGAACCACCACTTGATTTTCCAAATCAATGGTCAATTCGTAGCCCGGAAAGGCCAGCACTTCGTTGAATAACAGATCAACCGCCGATTCGGGCAACACAATGGGCAACAGGCCGTTTTTGAAGCAGTTGTTGAAGAAAATGTCGGCAAAACTGGGTGCAATCACGGCGCGAAAGCCGTATTGGTCAATCGCCCAAGGTGCATGTTCGCGTGATGAGCCGCAACCAAAGTTCTTGCGTGCCAACAACACCGAGGCGCCTTTGTAGCGGGGTTGGTTGAGCACAAAGTCAGGGTTGGGCTGGCGACTGGCGGGGTCTTGGCCTGGTTCGCCCTGGTCCAGATAGCGCCACTCGTCAAACAAATTAGGGCCAAAGCCTGTTTTACGGATCGACTTCAAAAACTGCTTGGGAATGATGGCGTCGGTGTCCACGTTCTCGCGGTCCATGGGGGCCACCAGGCCTTTGTGGAGGGTAAATTTCTGCATGTCTAGACCTCTCAAGCGAACTTACGCACGTCGACAAAGTGGCCGTGAATGGCCGCTGCCGCTGCCATGGCGGGGCTGACCAAATGGGTACGACCTCCTGCACCTTGTCGGCCTTCAAAGTTGCGGTTGCTGGTGGAGGCACAGCGCTCACCGGGCTCTAAGCGGTCGGCGTTCATGGCCAAACACATCGAACACCCGGGTTCGCGCCACTCAAAGCCAGCGGCTTTGAAGATGTCGTGCAAACCTTCCCGCTCGGCTTGTTCTTTGACCAACCCAGAGCCGGGCACCACCAAGGCCAGCTTGATGTTCTTGGCCACTTTCTGGCCTAGTTTTTTCACCACAGCAGCAGCTTCGCGCATGTCTTCGATGCGGCTGTTGGTGCAAGAGCCAATGAACACCTTGTCCACGAACAAGTCGTTGAGTGCCTTGCCGGGTTGCAAATTCATGTAAGTCAACGCGCGCTCAATCGCGCTGCGCTTGTTGGGATCTTTCTCTTTGTCGGGGTCGGGCACCAGGCCCGTGATGTCAAGCACCATCTCGGGTGAGGTGCCCCAAGTGACCTGCGGCAAGATGTCCTCGGCCTTCAACTCCACCACGGCGTCAAATGTGGCATCGGGATCAGAGTGCAAGGTCTTCCAGTAGGCCACGGCTTGGTCCCATTCCACACCCGTGGGCGACAGAGGGCGACCCTTGACATACTCGATGGTTTTGTCGTCCACCGCCACCAGACCCGCACGCGCGCCGCCTTCGATGGCCATGTTGCACAGGGTCATGCGGCCTTCCATGCTCAGCGAGCGAATGGCCGAGCCGGCGAATTCCACCGTGTAGCCTGTGCCGCCCGCGGTGCCAATCTTGCCAATAATGGCCAGCACCACGTCTTTGCCCGTCACGCCCTTGGCCAATTGCCCCTCGACTTTGATGAGCATGTTCTTGGCTTTTTTGGCCAGCAGCGTTTGCGTGGCCATCACGTGCTCCACCTCAGAGGTGCCAATGCCGTGCGCCAAAGCGCCAAAGGCGCCGTGGGTTGAGGTGTGGCTGTCACCGCAAACCACAGTCATGCCGGGCAGGGTGGCGCCGTTTTCGGGGCCAATCACGTGAACAATGCCTTGGCGCTTGGACATGAATGGGAAGAAAGCGGCTGAACCAAATTCCTTCATGTTCGCGTCCAGCGTGGTGATTTGCTCTTTGCTGATGGGGTCGGTGATGCCGTCGTAGCCCAACTCCCAGCCCGTGGTGGGTGTGTTGTGGTCAGCCGTGGCGACGATGGAGCTCACACGCCAGACCTTGCGGCCGGCTTGGCGAATGCCCTCAAAAGCTTGGGGGCTGGTGACCTCGTGCACCAAGTGGCGGTCGATGTACAAAATGGCCGTGCCATCTTCCTCGGTGTGGACGACATGTTCGTCCCAGATCTTGTCGTAAAGAGTGCGTGCCATGAAGATTCCTTGTCTCAATTCCATGATTTTATGCGGGCGCCGCTCAAGGAACCCTTAAAAACAAAGATAATCCAGTCACCTATGTATGGCCTGTGTGGCTTGAAGGACTTTTATGGCTGAACAAGCTGCGCTGGCAAATAACCTCGTGATTGGCGAGGGCGTCACCTTCAACGGCTCCATCGTGGCGCCTGGCAAGGTACTCATCAGTGGCACCGTCACTGGACAGCTCCAGGCCGATGATTTGCAAATTGGCAAAAACGGCAAAGTCACTGGCAAAGTTCAAGCGCGCGAGATCGATGTGCACGGTGAGCTCAACGAAGACATCATCTGCAAAGAACATATTCTGATTCACAGCACCGGCAAAGTCACGGGCAGCCTCGAATACTCAGAATTGGAAATTCAGCGCGGTGGCCGTTTCCACGGCGACATGAAGCAGCGCTAAAGCCCGGGGTGCTCACTGCCCCAGCGTGTCAACTGTCATCTAGTGACCTGACAATGCACACATGAGAATTTTTCACATCAGTTCCCATGCCGTGGTGGAGACGGCTGACTTGCCTCAAGCCATGCCCGATCAAGGCTTTGTCTGGATGGCATTTGCCAGGCGTGAATTCGAAGTCCTGCAGCAGTCCATCCAGACCACGCTAGAGCGCATGTGTGGCGCTCAAATTGTCGACTTGCACGTCTCTGATGTGCTCAATAACCAGCTTCCTTCGCATTACGACTACACCTCGGACTACCACTTGATGGTGTTTCGTCGTTTGGCTGCTGGGCAAACAGAGTCTGACTTGTCACAACCCGGCGCCATCTTGCACCGCTCGCGTGACAAAGGCGGTCCGCCTGTGCTCCATCGCATTGACACCAGCCCCGTGGCCTTTGTGGTGTTCGATCGTTTAGTGGTCACGGTGCACCCAACCGATTGCGCAGTTCGCGACAGCTTTGCGGCACGCTTGCTGCATACGGCGCATGCCTCTGCTCACCAACAAGCCAACCGCATGCCCCTGAGTCCCGCTGACTTGATGCTGCGTGTCATCAGCCAAATGGTTGACGGGTATTTGAACCTGCGACGAGAGTTGACCCGCCAGCTCGACCATTGGCAGAGCGAACTCATCAACCCCAACACCCGTTTCAACAACTGGAGTGCGTTGTTGGACGCACGCTTGTCATTGCACCATTTGGATGAAATCTGTGAAGACCAGCGAGCGGCTCTACAAGACTGGATCGATGCCTTGGACGCTGTCAGCGAACCTCAACCTCAGCTTGTGCGCTCGCATGAGTTGCTCAAAGTCCGCAGCCGTGATGTGCTGGAGCACATTGAGCGCGTAGTTCACCATGTGCGGCGCTTGGAGCAAAGTGCCGAAACTGCGGTGCAAATGCACTTCAATGCCCAAAGCAACCGCACCAACGACATCATGCGCACCCTCACCGTGCTGACTGCCATTTTCTTGCCGCTGAATTTGATCACCGGATTTTTTGGCATGAACTTTGAGACCTTCCCCGTGCTTCACGACGAGCAAGGCCTGTGGTGGACCTTGGTCAGCATGGGGCTGCTGTCCGTGGCGCTGGTGGTATTTTTCTGGCGCAAACGCTACCTAGGACACACCAGCTGACCCTGTCGGGCACTCAGTACTTTTCGGGCACCATCATGTTGTCTGGAACCGGGTGACGAATGTAGTCGGGGTTGCGCACCCGAGCAGGCATTTGCACTTCGTCGTGGGCGATTTCGTGGTAATCGAACAGGCCCAACAAGTGGTCGATGCAATTGAGACGCGCGCGTTTTTTGTCCACCGCTTGCACCACCCACCACGGGGCCTCAGGGATGTGGGTGCGCTCGATCATGGTTTCTTTGGCGCGCGTGTAGTCTTCCCAGCGACGGCGACTCTCCAAGTCCATCGGACTGAGCTTCCACTGTTTGAGGGGGTCGTGGATACGTCCCAAGAAGCGGGCGTGTTGCTCGTCATCGGTGATCGAGAACCAGTACTTGATCAGCGTGATGCCACTGCGTGCCAGCATTTTTTCAAATTCGGGCACGGAGCGAAAAAACTCTTCGTACTCATCGTCGTTGCAAAAGCCCATGACACGCTCGACCCCAGCGCGGTTGTACCAACTGCGGTCAAACAACACAATTTCACCGGCGGCTGGCAAATGGGCCACATAGCGTTGAAAGTACCACTGTGTGCGCTCACGGTCGTTGGGGGCGGGCAGAGCCGCAACCCGACACACACGGGGGTTGAGTCTTTGCGTGATGCGTTTGATCACGCCCCCCTTGCCGGCCGCATCCCGTCCCTCAAACAAAATCACCACCCGCTGACGCGTGGCCACTACCCAGTCTTGCAACTTCACCAGCTCACCTTGCAAGCGCAGCAACTCTCTGAAGTAAACCGCCCGGTTGACTTGCCCAGGCTCGTTGAGCGCGTTGCTGTTTTCGTCTGCGCCATCCTCGAACGACATCTCCAACTCTTCGTCGATCGAATCCAAAATATCTTCGCGCAAACGACGTATTTGCTCGTCGTCTAAGGGCGTGTGGCGTTGCGTCATTTGGGCGTTTCCTTTGATCATGATCATGCACAAACTATGTGGCATTTTGATGACATCTTGTCACCGCATTTTCACAATCGGTCGCTAGAGTCGCGCTCAATTTCGCAATGTGCTGATGTTGAGGTGACATTATTTTTAGGTCTTTTATCCGCGCTTTACTCGTGTTTGTGCTGGCTTGGTCGCTCTGCGCTTGCGCGGTTCGCCCTTATGTACTGGACCAAGCAGCAGCGGCTTTGTCCTCGCAAGCGCAGTCGTATGAAGAGGATTTGGTGTTGGCGCGCGAAGCGAGCGCCTTCTACCTCAAACTGTCTGAGTCCGTGCTGCGTGAAGTGCCAGGCAACTTGTCATTGGCTGAGTCCGTAGCTGCGGGATTTACCCAGTATGCCTATGCTTTTGTGGCGCTGGAAGCCGACAAGCGAGAGCCTCAAGATGCCGCTGCCGCCCAGCAATTGCGAGAACGCGCGGCCCGTTTGTATGCACGTGCCCATCGCCATGCCATGGCAGCACTTGAAGCCTCAGCGCCTGGCTTTACCCAGTCCTTGAGCCGTCCCGATGCGCTTGAAGCAGTGCGTTTGACACCTGCGCAAGTGCCCCTGGCCTATTGGGCTGCTGCCTCTTGGGGGGGGTGGATTTCTCTGTCTAAGGACAACCCAGACGTCGTGGCAGATTTGCCCACAGCCATCATCCTCGCCAAGCTGGCTTGGCTCAAACAACCCGATTTTTCACAAGGTGCCCTCTCGAGCTTGATGGGCACGTTTGAAGCCGCACGACCTGGGGGCTCAGCCACACAAGCTGCGGCTTATTTTGAACAAGCCGTGGTTGCCGCTCAAGGCCAAAGTGCCGGCGTGTATGTGGCACAAGCAGAGAGCTTGGCCTTGCCCAAAGGTGACCGGGCCAGTTTTGACGCGTTGTTGCACAAAGCCGTGCAGGTCGCTTCCCTTCACCGTAATCTGCCCAACGACATCATGCGTGAGCGGGCCACCTGGCTGCTTGGCATGGCAGACGACCTTTTTTGAAAGCTTTCTTTGTCTTCATTTATTTCTTTTTGCCTCGCTTGTGTTCTCGCCTTGAGCGCAGGCGCCAGCCATGCAGCTGACAAACTGTTGCGTTTGGGTACCTTGGCGCCTAAAAACTCTCTCTACCACCGCCAACTGCTGGAGGTGGGTGAAGCGTGGCGGGCCGCTCAAGGTGAGGGGGCCAAATACGTGGTTTTTCCGGATGGCAGCCAAGGTGGTGAGACAGAACTGGCCCGGCGCATGCGCATTGGCCAATTACAAGGTGCCTTGTTGTCCGTGGTGGGTTTGCACGAAATTGAGCCCTCCATCAGCGCCCTGCAGGCCATGCCTTTACTGTTTAAGAACTGGGACGAGGTGGACTATGTGCGGGAAAAAATGCGCCCTGCCATGGAGAAGAAATTTTTTGACAAAGGCTTTGTCGTGTTGGCCTGGGGCGATGCCGGTTGGGTGCGCTTTTTCTCCAAAGAACCGGCTTTCAGGCCCGATGACTACAAAAAGATGAAATTTTTTGCTTGGGGTGGTGAAGCAGACCAACAAGAGATCATGAAAAGCTTGGGCTATACCCCAGTGCCCTTAGAGACGAGTGACATCTTGCCCTCGGTGCAAACCGGCATGATCAATGTGGTGCCCTCCACCCCGTACTTCGCACTGGCCAGTCAAATCTACACCATGGCCCCTAACATGCTCGAGATCAACTGGGCGCCCATTGTGGGCGCTTTGGTGGTGACGAAAAAAGCCTGGGACGACATGTCACCGGCAACTCAAGAGGTGGTTCGAGCCGCGGGTGAAAAAGCAGGGGCGCAAATTCGCAACAAAGCGCGGCTTGAGGTGGAGGAGGCCGTGGAAGCCATGAAAAAGCGGGGACTCACCGTCAACCGCCCCAATGCAGAGCAGTTGCGTGAATGGAGTGAGTTGGCTGACAAACTCTATCCCCGTATTCGAGGGACCTTGGTGCCTGCAGAGACCTTTGACGAAGTCATGCGCCACCTCAAAACCTATCGTTCCAGCAAGGCCAAGTGATGGGGCAACGTTGGCGCGCGGATGAGGCCTTGGCCAGCCTGGCCTTGGTGCTCATGGCTTTGATCCCTTTGGTTGAAATCTTGGCTCGCCCCATGCTCGGCAAGGGGGTGGAAAACGCACCCATCTTGGTTCAGCACCTTGGCTTGTGGATGGCCATGTGCGGGGCCTTGGCTGCTGAGCGACACGGGCATCTCTCGAGCTTGGGCGCTTTGGTGCCAGGCCGCCAAGGGCTGGCGCATGCCTGTGCTGCTGTAATTTGCGGGGTGCTGGCTTGGTCGTGTTGGCAATTGGTCCTCAGCGAGCGAGATGCGGGTCAACAACTGGCTTACACGGTTCCCGTGTGGTGGGTTCAAGCCATCATGCCGGTGGGCTTTGCGCTCTTGGGAGCCAAGCTGGCCATGCGGGGTGAGGCGCTGGCCCCTTGGCGTTGGTTGATTGGCTTGGCCTGGCCGCTGCTCGGGTTTTTTATAGGGCGTGTCTTTGACGGGCAAGCTCTTACTTTGTGGCCCATTGGATTGGGGTTGCTGTTTGCGTTGTTGTGTGGGGCTCCTATCTTTGCTGTGCTGGGTGGCTTGGCGTTGGCGCTGTTTTGGCAAGATGGCTTGCCATTGGCCTCGGTGGCTTTGTCGCACTACCAAATCACCGTCAACCCCTCGCTGCCCGCTTTGCCCCTGTTCACCTTGGCAGGGTTGGTCTTTGCCCGCACTGGCGCTGCCCAGCGTTTGGGGGCAGTCTTTTTGGCCTTATTTGGCGGCGGCGTCATGGGCTCGGTCGTGGCCGCTGCGGTGTTGTGTTCGTGTTTCACAGCCTTCACGGGTGGCAGCGGTGTCACCATCCTAGCCTTGGGTGGTTTGTTGCTTCCATTGCTGCGCAATGCCGGTTACCCAGAATCTAAAGGCATCAGCTTGGTCACCAGCGCCAGCGCCCTTGGGGTGTTGTTGGCGCCGTCGGTACCTCTCATCATGTACGCCATCATCGCGCGCGTGCCCATTAACACGATGTTTTTGGCGGGCCTGGTGCCAGCGGTTGTGATGGTGGGGTGCTTGTTGGTGTTTGGCGGCTATCTGCGCTCACCTCGTGCAAACAGCAGTTCACATCTGACCGTGGTGCCCTTGTCGGCGGCTTGCTGGACCGCCAAATGGGAAATCTTGGCACCCGTGGTGGCTATTGGTTCCCTGGCCAGTGGCTTGGCAACGCCCACAGAAAGCGCGGCGCTTACGGCCTTGTATGCGGTGGCGACGCAGGCATTGGCTCACCGTGAATTGGGTTGGCGGTTGCTGGGCAATTGTTTGTCCGAGTGCGCGCAAATCATTGGCGGGGTGATGCTCATCTTGGGCATGGCATTGGGGCTGACCAATTACTTTGTGGATGCTGGCATTCCAGATCTGGCCGTGGAATGGGTTCAATCGGTCACTCAAAGCAAATGGGTCTTCTTGGTGGCCTTGAATGTGTTTTTACTTTTTGCTGGTGCGTTGATGGAGATTTATGCTGCCATCGTGGTGCTGGTGCCCTTGCTGTTGCCTCTGGCGCAAAGCTATGGCATCGATCCGGTGCACTTTGGCATTATTTTTCTGGCCAACATGGAAATGGGTTTTTTGTGCCCCCCCGCAGGGATGAATATTTACTTTGCTAGCGCTGTATTCCAGCAGCCGCTTCGTCGGGTCGCGCTGTCGGTGTTGCCGGCTCTTGGGGCCATTTTTGTTGGCACTTTGTTGATCTCTTGGTTGCCGCTGCTGGCTTTGGGTTTGCCAGGGGTGCTCAGTGCTTGGCTTCGCTGAGCGCTTGGAGTTGTGCAGACACGCTCAAGTGGGACAACTGAGCCAGTGATTTACGCGTATGGCCCTTGGACGGCAGGGCTTCACCTGTGCTCAAGGACACCGTGATGGACGGCGCCGACAGAACCTTGTGCAGTGATTCGATAAAACTGATCTCGCCCACAAAAGCCGCGACCAAACAGTGTTCACCTGTTTGCTCATTGACGTACCGCAAGGCCATGGGGTGAACGTCGACCTCACGTTCAATCGCTGCCTCAAACAAGTTGGCGTGGAAGCGGCACACGGCGTGCCCTTCGGTGCTGGTGCCTTCCGGGAAGCCGCTGACTCGATAACCCTGGGCCAGTGCCTCGCTGACATCGCGCACCATCTTGCGCGCAGAACTTGGAGAGCCTCGGTTGACAAACACCACCTCGCACGCTTGTGCAATCGCGCCCACCACGGGCCAATGGCGAACCTCTTTTTTAGCCACAAAGATGCTGGGCTGCAAAGACTGAATCACCAGCACGTCCAGCCAAGACACATGGTTTGCCACCAGCAGTTGGGGGCTCTCAAACAAAGGGCTCAATTTTGCTTGTGGGCAAAGGCGCACCGTCACCCCCATCGCGCGCAACGTGCGTTGCGACCAGGCTTGAATTTCGGCCCACTTCGCCTCACGACTCAAGCGTGGGCTTCGCACCCACAAAATCCAAAAAGCTTCGATGAATGCCCCTATCAGGCGGATGTACTTAATCAGCATAGTGGCGGGCGAGCTTAGGCCTGTCATGTGACAAATGGGTGACTTGTGCAAGGTTTCGTCACCAAATCTTCATTGTTTTGACTTGCTTACGTCATGTCGGGTTTCAAGAATAAGGCCATTGCACAAAAGCCATTTCCTCACATCACAAGGATCACCGATGAAAGAGTTACCGAACCCTACCATGCCCTTGTCCATGATCGACTTGCCCAGGGGGTCACTTCATCGACACGATCTTGAAACTCAAAAAGCTCCTGTCACCACGCCAGCCAAAAACGATCGCTCGGGTTTGATTGTTCAATGGGCCAAGCACCAAGACGAGGTGCGTGAAGCTCAGCGCTTGCGCTACAACGTATTTGCCACTGAAATGGGCGCGCGTTTGAAAGACAGCATCCCTGGCCACGACATTGATTTGTTCGACGACTTTTGCGAGCATCTCATCATCCGCGACGATGTCACCCACCAAGTCATTGGCACCTACCGTGTGCTCACGCCTGCCCAAGCCAAGCGCATTGGTAGCACTTACTCCGATTTGGAATTTGACTTGACCCGTTTGCGAGCTTACCGTGAACGCATGGTGGAGCTCGGGCGCAGCTGCGTGCATCCCGAGCATCGCCACGGAGGCGTGATCATGGCGTTGTGGGGGGCTTTGGCCGAGTTCATGGTGCGCAACAAGTTGGATGTGATGATTGGTTGCGCCAGCATTCCCATGTTGCACCAAGGTGTGGTCAGTGGTGAGGTGGCAGCCAGCATTTGGCACCAACTCAAACAAACCCATTTAGCCGACATTGAGTATCAAGTCCGTCCGCGCTTGCCTTTGCCCTTGGACAACTGGGAGGTCAGTTCAGCCTTTGAGCCGCCTGCACTCATCAAAGGCTATTTGCGCTTGGGCGCCAAAGTTTTAGGCGCACCTGCGTGGGATCCTGATTTCAACACCGCTGACTTGCCGATGTTGATGAAGATCAACGACATGCCCCCACGCTACCGCAAACACTTCTTAGGTGCTTGATGCACTACCGCGCAGTATTTATTTCGGATTTGCATTTGGGTACACCCGGCTGTCAAGCTGAGGCTTTGCTGGACTTCTTGAAAGAGCACACCAGCGACTACCTGTACTTGGTGGGCGACATCGTGGATGGTTGGCAATTGCGACGCAACTGGTATTGGCCGCAAGCTCACAATGACGTGGTGCAAAAGCTATTGCGCAGAGCACGCAAGGGCTGCGAAGTGGTTTACGTCCCGGGCAATCACGATGAGTTTGCGCGTCACTTCTTGGGTCACCATTTTGGGGGCATCGTCGTCACGGACGAAGCAGTCCACACCATGGGCGATGGTCGTCGGCTGTGGGTCATTCACGGCGACTACTTTGACGCGGTGGTGCAGCAAGCCAAATGGTTGGCTTATGTGGGTGATTATTTGTATGAGTTCACGCTCAAGCTCAACCGCTACCTCAACAATTTAAGAGGGCGCCTTGGCCTGCCCTATTGGTCCTTGTCGGCTTACCTCAAACACAAGGTCAAGAAGGCCTTGAACTACGTCACCGACTTTGAAAAAGCGGTCGCTCATGAGGCTGCCAAACGAGGCTACCAAGGAGTGGTTTGTGGTCATATTCACCGGGCAGAAATTCGCGAGGTGGAGGGTGTGCTGTACTGCAACGATGGCGATTGGGTGGAGAGTCGTACAGCCTTGGTTGAAACCACAGATGGCAAACTGGAACTCTTGCAGTGGCCTGCATTCCAGCAAGAAAGCACCTCCGGTGTGATGAAGGTCGCGTGAAAATTGCCTTGTTCACCGATGCGTGGCAACCTCAAATCAACGGGGTAGTCACCACCTTGGTCGAATTGGTGGCCCATCTGCGTGAGCAAGGTCACACGGTAGAGGTCATCCATCCCGGTTTGTTTCAAACCCGGCCTTGTCCGGGCTACGCGGGCATTGACTTAGCAGTGCGCCCTTATGCGGGTGTGGCGCTGCGCTTGGCTGCATTTGCGCCTGAAGCCATTCACATCGCCACCGAAGGTCCCATTGGGTGGGCGGCACGACGTTTTTGTTTGCGTCATAAATTGCCTTTTACAACGGCCTACCACACCCGATTTCCAGAAATACTCAAAGCTGCTTTGCGGGTTCCTCTGTGGTTGGGCTACGCCCTGTTCAGGCATTTCCACCGTCCTTCCTCGGGTGTGATGGTACCGACCCGAGGCGTGATGCACTTGTTGGAAGGCAGAGGATTCCAAACTTTGCGCGCATGGACCCATGGCGTTGACACCGAGTTGTTTGCGTTCTCCCCGCAAGCACGCAACAACGATCTGTTGGCTGGACTCAAGCGTCCCATTGCTTTGTACGTGGGAAGAGTCTCGTATGAAAAAAACATCGATGCTTTTTTGGACATGCCTTGGCACGGCAGCAAAGTCGTGTGTGGGGTGGGGCCGTTAGAAAAAGAGTTGAAGTCCCGCGTCGATGGCGTGCGTTGGTTGGGCGTTTTGCCACGCGATGTGCTGGCAGGCGTGTATGCCGGGGCAGATGTGTTCACCTTTCCAAGCCGTCATGAAACCTTTGGCTTGGTCATGTTGGAAGCCATGTCCACGGGAACACCCGTTGCAGCATTTCCGGTCGATGGTCCTCTGGAAGTGTTGCCCGCCTCGGCAGATGCGCCTTTGCAACGCCAAGGGGGCGTCTTGAGCGAAGACTTGGGCCAGGCCAGTTTGGAGGCGCTCAGCATCCCGCGCACCCAAGCCAGGCAACAGGCTTTGGCGTTCAGTTGGGAGGAATCCACCCGCTTGTTTGTGCAGCATTTGAGGCTCATCAAACGCAAGCCCGCGTTTCATGCCAACCGGGTCAGTGATTCAGTGTTTGAGAGTTTTTTGAAAAGCACCGGACGCTACGCAGACTACGTGTCTGTGCGCGAAGAGTTGATACCCAGTGTGTTCTCACAAGACGACGTGGTCATGAGCAACAACTTCAATGCGCACGACCCTCGGTTGCGCGTGTCATGGGGCGTGTCACCCCCTCGTGTGCTGTGGATTGGCTTTCCTCCTTTGCGGGGTGCATTCGTCATCCACGATGCAGACCGTGTTCTGGCCGTCAAAGGCTTGGTGGAATTGAAGCAAGAACTGTCTGCTGGACTGAAGTCAAGCAGCCTTGAGCCATGAAGAATCAAAGCAATATGTCACGAGATAGTCATTTATTTGTCATATTAGATTGAAACACTTGCAGGCATACACTTCGTATCACGTATGTCAGCCCTTATCTCTCAAGAAAAAAAACAAACCCACAACGCAGCCACGGTTTGGCTAGACCGTGATCTGAGTTTGCTCGCTTTCAATGCACGTGTGCTGGATTGGGCCAAACGCCCTGAAGTGCCATTGCTTGAGCGACTGCGTTATTTGTGCATCGTGTCATCGAATTTGGATGAGTTTTTCGAAGTCCGTGCCGCCTTGCACCACAGCATGGCCAACCCCAAAGCAGCACCCGACGCTGCTGGTGCGCAGGCTCAGCAGTCATTGAGCAAACTGGCGCATGAACTGGTGGACGAGCAGTACGCTCTGTACAACGACGTCTTGATGCCTGCATTTGCCAAAGAAGGCATTCGTATCTTGTCGTTTGGTGAGCGCACCTTGGCGCAACACCGTTGGGTCAAAACATTTTTTGAACGCGAAGTTCGCCCCTTGCTCTTGCCTGTGGGCTTGGATCCGGCGCATCCATTTCCACAAGTGGCCAACAAGTCGCTGAACTTCATCGTTCACCTCTCAGGCAGCGATGCCTTTGGACGCGACAACGAAATTGCAATTGTCAAAGTACCGCGCAGTTTGCCTCGTTTGATTCGTTTGCCCGACAAACTGTCCGGCAAACGTATGCTGTTTGTGTCCATCTCCAGCGTCATTCGCGCGCATTTGGCCGATTTGTTCCCTGGTCGAGTCGTGGGTCAGTTCTCGCAGTTTCGCGTCACGCGCCATTCGGACTTGGCGGTTGACGAAGAGGATGTGAAAAATCTTCGTACCGCTTTGCGGCAAGGGTTGGTGCATCGCAACTATGGACAAGCAGTTCGCTTGGAGGTGTCTTCGGGGTGTTCAGAGTATTTGTCCGATTTTTTGCTGCAACAATTTGAGCTGCCAGCCTCGGCTTTGTACCGTGTGCATGGGCCGGTCAATTTGGTGCGCTTGAACCAACTGATTGATTTGGTCGATAGCCCTGCTTTGCTGTTTCCAAGCTACTTCGCCAGTTACCCCCACCAACTGTCCACGGCCAGCTCGATCTTTGATCAGTTGCAAAGTAGTGACGTGCTGATTCACCAACCCTACGAAAGCTTTGACGGTGTCTTGGCTTTTTTGCGGGAAGCCGTTCGCGACCCACAAGTGCTGGCCATCAAGCAAACTATTTATCGCACTGGCGCCGACTCGTCCTTGATGGAGTTGTTGCGCGAAGCTGTGCAACGCGGCAAAGAAGTAACCGTGGTGGTGGA
>CAIVLE010000049.1 GCA_903906635.1 uncultured Burkholderiales bacterium
AAGGGCTACGACCCAGAGAAGATTTGAATGACACAAGACAAAACACCCCCACGGTTCATTGAACTGGTATTTGGCAACCAATACGCAATCCGCCTATACAAAACAGACGACAACATGGGCGGAGAACCCGTCTATCGAATGCAAGGCACGCCGCAAGGACTAAAGGCCATGCAAGCCGACATTGATAGCGTCTTCCCACGAACCACAACTTCAGGTTAAACTCCAATCCACAATGCACTGAAACGAATGTGCGAAAGGACTGAAATATGACCGAAGTAAAAAAGACCAAAGTAGGCAGACCAATGGGTAAGCTACATCAGGACGATATACGCAAGAAAATCCAAGTGAGTCTTTTGATAAAAAAGCTGGAAGATCATGCACTTAGCGATTCTGAAGAAGAAATGCCATCAAGCAAGCTGAAGGCGATCCAAATATTGCTTAACAAGTCGCTGCCAGACCTCAGCAGTATGCAGATTAGTGGTGACTCAGAGAACCCCTTGGAAGTGGATGTGCACGTCAACGTCTTTGGTGAACTGCTCAAGTCCATGAAGATGCAACGACAGTCGGAGGCGTGATGGCACAGTACCGCAAGAAGCCCGTGGTGATCGAAGCCACTCAATGGTTCAAGATGGGCGACCATCCTGCCGTGAGAGAGATAATGAAAAAATATTATGACGGCGAATGCGGTTGGATAGATACTCTTGAAGGAGGTCACGTTGTGACGCCCGGCGATTGGATCATCACTGGCGTAAAGGGTGAGCACTACCCTTGCAAGCCCGACATCTTTGAGATGACTTACGAGGCGGCATGAGCGCTGTCGAAGAAATCCTCGCCGACGAAGGCTACCTAACCGAAACATTCGCCAAGCTGACGCCCGTGCAACAAGCCGTGGTGACTTGGCGCATGAAGTGGTACAAGCAGGCCTTCAAGCATCAGATTGAGCCAGTGGGCGACTGGTGGAATATCTGGCTGATGCTGGCTGGGCGCGGCGCGGGTAAGACTCGTGCGGCCGCAGAGACTCTGGCCGAGTGGGCATGGGAGACGCCCAACACTCGATGGCTGGTGTCCGCCCCGACGAGCGGCGACATCCGTGGCACATGCTTTGAGGGTGACTCAGGCCTGCTCAACGTCATCCCCAAAGAACTCATTGCTGACTACAACAAGAGCCTGCACGAGCTAAAGCTGATCAATGGCTCGTTCATCAAGGGCATCGCGGCGTCCGAGCCTGAGCGCTTCCGTGGCGGTCAATGGCATGGCGCGTGGCTGGATGAGTTGGCCGCATGGGACTACCTGCAAGACGCATGGGACATGATCATGTTTGCGGTGCGGCTTGGCTCGAAGACCAAGATCATCGCCTCCACTACGCCCAAGCCCAAGCCGCTGATCATGGACTTGCTGGACAGAGAGGGCAAAGACGTCACGGTGACATCGGCGTCAACTTACGTCAACCTTGCAAACCTTGCGCCCAGCTTCCAACAGCAGATTCTCCAGTACGAAGGCACAAAGCTGGGACGGCAGGAGATTCACGCCGAAATCATCGACCCCGAAGAGGGTGGCATCGTCAAGCGCGACTGGTTCAGGCTCTGGCCGCACGGTAAGCCGTTCCCCAAGCTGGAGTACATCATCCAAAGCTACGACTGCGCCACATCGGACAAGACGCACAACGACCCGACTGGCTGCATCACCATGGGCGTATTCAAGCCACTGGACGGCGGGATGTGCGTCATCATCCTCGACTGCTGGCAAGAGCACCTGCAATACCCACAGTTGCGGCCAAAGGTCATCGACGAGTATGAAGTGGTGTACGGCGAAGGCAAGAACAAGAAGCGCGTGGACTTGCTGCTGGTGGAGGACAAGAGCGCAGGCATCAGCCTGATCCAAGACTTGCACCAAGCGCACCTGCCCGTTCATGCCTACAACCCGGGTCGCGCCGACAAGATACAACGGCTGTCCATCGTCGCCAACATCATCAGAGCTGGCCGTGTGTGGGTGCCAGAGTCTGGCGTCAAGAAGGGATTCGTGCGTGACTGGGCGGAGGGCATGGTCAGCCAGATATGTTCATTCCCCGAAGGCACAATACACGACGAGTTCGTGGACTGCATCAGCCAAGGCTTGAGATACTTGCGTGATGGTGGCTGGATCAGCATCGACGCACCACCACGGGACGACTACGATCCAGAGGACGTCATCGACGCCTTGGACTTCAACAAGCGCTCCCAGTTGACCAACCCATATGCCGTTTAGTCGGTTGAACCGACCAAACTTGCATGAAACTTACAACACCTTGCTGTAGACGTGCAGGGCGTGCGAAGGCATAATGACGGCAATTTCCCCCATTGAGGTCAATATGGCTCAACCATCCGATGAAATCCGCGCCAAGCTGGAGCAACAGAAGCAAGACTTCATGCGGCTGGCACTTCTTGCCCAACAAAAAAAGCAAGCAACATGGAATGCGGAGCAGATGGCCAAGCAGCAATTCCCAACCAAAGCCCACGGCGGCCGCATAACGCACGCCCACCACCTTGAAATGGAAGAACGACCACTATGAAACAACTCGTCGGACAAGGCAAGCCGTTCTATTCGGCAATGGACATGGCCGCCAAGGCGCTCAAGCGCAAGGTCGGCACTGGTTCGGAGTTCCTGAAGGAGATGATGGCATTGCCCGGCGTCAAGCCCACGGAACTAAAAGAGCGTGGCCTCGAAGACCTGATGAGCGCACCCCGCATGACGCATGAAGAGTTCTTGAAGCACCTTAACAAGAAGCCAGCGCCTGCCATCCGCGAGAAGGTGTTTGGTGAAAAACCTTCAAAAGAAGACGTCATCAGAGAAGCCAATCTCATGGCACGTCACTCAGCACGCAACTACTCCGAAGCGGCCGACACATCAAGTGAAGCACGTCAGATAAAAGCGGACGAACTTCGTCGCTTGCGAGAACATCATCGCCCACAAATGATGCACGCCGCCGAACGTGAACTTGTACGAGATACTGCTCCGCACCACGAAGCAAATTACACATTGCCCGGCGGTGAAAACTACCGCGAGATGCTGATCAAAGCTCCTAAAGGCGGAGATGAATTTCCCGGCGTGTCTCAGCACTTTGGCGGCGAAAAGAACATCTTGGCCAGTATGCGGCTAAAGGATCGCACTGGACCCAACGGTGAGAAGCTGTTGCACCTTGAAGAGTTGCAGTCGGACTGGCACCAGCAAGGGCGTGAGAAGGGCTATCACGATCCAGAAAAGCTGGCTCAAGCAGAAGCCACAATCAACGCATTGAAGGCGGAGCATAAGCGTCTTGGTGAAGTCAAAGCGTTAGCCAAAACTCCCGAAGAACGTGAAGCCATCAGCGAACAAAGATTGGCAATCATGGGTCAGATTCGTGATGCCACCATCATGCCCTCTGACCATGTGCCCGACGCCCCATTCAAAAAGAACTGGGAAGAGATGGCACTCAAACGCTTGATGCACCATGCAGCCGAGAAGGGCTACCACGGCTTGGTGGTAACGCCCGGCGACGTGCAAGCCGATCGTTATAGCTTGGCCAAGCACATTGATTCGCTGTCCTACGAGAAAAAAGGCGACAAATATCACCTGCGATATGTCCCCAAAGGCGGCGGAACTTTTGAATCGCTTGCGGCGGGAATTGCGCCTGAAGATTTGGCATCTCATGTCGGCAAAGAGATGGCCGAAAAGATTATGAACAAAGAGGGCAACCGCGCTGGATCGACTGGCATCTACACCTTTCCCAATGTTGACCTGCAAGTCGGTGGCGAAGGAATGAAGGGCTTTTACGACAAGAAGGTGCCCAACATTCTCAACGCCATTGGCAAGAAGTACGGCGTCAAGACTCAGTTGCATGGCCAGCCCTTGCATGACATCCCTGAGTTGCCCGAAGAGCACGAGCCAGAAGACGTGGAGAGCCACCGCAAGATGGCGGCCACTCGGCTTCATCACTTACCCATCACTGAGCCAATGCGTCAAGACATTCTCAAAAACGGCCTGCCGCTGTACAAAGAAGGCGGCATGATCCACAAAGCCATAGGAGGCACAGTGCAGCCCTCAGTCAATCAAATGCGTACCGCGCTGATGGAAAACAAGTTTGCTGTGCCTGCGGCTGACCTCAAGTCAGTTGGCGCACAAGAAGCTCCACAGCTTGACACCAAGGTGTATGTGAACGAAGGCGGCCAAGACGGTATGGGCGGTGTGGACATGAACGCCATGCAGCCGGGTATGCAACTGATGCAAGCCCAGCCCAACCTTGACCCAACCAAGAACCAACCGCAACAAGGTGGCCAGCCACCCAGCGCAGGCGCATCCAGCCCCGCACAGCAGCCGCCCAGCAACATCTTGCAGATGACACGCCAAGGGCAGGCCATGAACGCCATGACGCCGCCCCAGCAGCCTCAAGGCATGAAGGACGGTGGTGACGTCAAACCCCAGCTCTCGCATGAGATGTACATGCAGTTGCTCAAGCGTCACCTTGCTGGCGAACGTCTGAGCAAGGCCGAGAACGAATTGCTCGGGCTGTACCACCGCGTCGGCGGAGGCAAGAAGCTAAAAAAGCCCATCGGTGAATATTCATTCACCACAGCCCCAAATCCAAAAGTGAAGATGGCTGAAGAAAAGCTGGTCACACCAGAGAATTTGGTTGGTGGCTACGGCATCCCATTCATTGGTGATTCGTCCATGGCCGGACGCCTGCTCACTGGCGCCGAAGGCCACGAGTTCCACCAACCCGTGGAGCTGGAAGGCGGCCACGACTACATGCGTGCCAACCAACACGAAGACCCAGCCAAGCGTGCAATTTGGGCAAGTGCCCAAGGCAAGATCAGCCACCTGACCAAAAAAGCCAAGCGCGTGTCAGAGCATGGTGAGCCTGTCTATGGCATCCACACATCCATGTCTCCTACTGGCGTGGACTTCTCTCACATGCCCGTTGAGGTGCTGGCTGAGTTGGTTAAGAACGCCAAGATCACCAAGAAGGCACAAAACACTTTCAACAAAGAGATGCGTGCCCAACACCCCGAGTTCCCCGGCGTGATGCACGAAGAGTTGCACGACATGCTCCGTGCTCCCGGCTCTGGTGAGTTGCGCAAGCATTTTGTTGAGCGCATGGCAACCGATCCATATCAAGAAGCAGGATTCCCTGAGATTGCAATGGCGCGGTTAGCTGTGCAGCATCCCAACTTGATGCGCCATGATGAACCCGGCAAGGAATTTGTCGGCTCAAGCATTGGCCGCTTCCGCCCTGACTTCGGCCAAGTCGAGGCGCCAGTGCATCCTCACCACTCATACCCATCGGTCATTGGTGGCGAGTACGTCGGAGCGTTGCATCCAGAGCACGCACAGCCCTTGATGACAACCAAAGAATTTTTTCCCGAGTTCCACAAACAACGCCGCGAGTTCAATGCACCCGAGGCAGGCGATCGCCGTGCGTTTGAGTTGTCTCAACCCGTGCAGAAGTTTGACCAAGAGTGGTTGGATAAGGTCATGCCTGTGTACCTCAAGCGCAGGAAAAAAATATTGGGTTACAAGAAAGGCAGCAAAGTGACGGATAATCTCGACACTATGCGTCTTGCTTTAACAAAAAATTCAAAGAAGAAGGCTAAATGATGGATGAACTGAACCAACCCGACATCGTCGAAAACGAAGACGGCAGTGCGGACGTCACGATGCCTGACATTGACACCGACATCGAGGAGCTTCCCGACGGCTCGGCCATTGTTAACTTCACAGAAGAAGGCCCCGAAGAAAACCCAGACTTCTACGCCAACATGGCTGAAGAGTACGACAACTATGCTTTGTCGTCTTTGGGTATGCGCTACACCGACTTGGTCAAGAAAGACAAAGACGCACGTGAAGAGCGGGACAAGAAGTATGAAGAGGGTCTGAAGCGTACTGGCATGGGCAACGACGCCCCCGGCGGTGCGACCTTCATGGGCGCCAGCAAGGTGGTGCACCCCGCCATGGCTGAAGGATGTGTGGACTTTGCCGCACGCGCCATCAAAGAGATGTTCCCGCCAGATGGCCCCGTCCGCACCAAAATTCTTGGCAAGATGGACGACATCAAGTCCGAGCGCTCAGAGCGCAAACGTGACTTCATGAACTGGCAGCTCACCGAGCAGATCGAAGAGTTCCGTGACGAGCAAGAGCAGTTGTTGACCCAGTTGCCATTGGGCGGCTCACAATACTTCAAACTTTGGTTTGACGAAGAGAAAAAACGTCCATGCGTGGAGTTTTTGCCAATTGACCGTGTGATCATTCCCTTTGCGGCCAGCAACTTCTACACTGCACAGCGTGCCACGGAAGTGCATGAGATTACCCATTGGGAGTTCAATCGACGCATTGCCAGCGGCATGTACAGAGACGTGGATGTAATCCGCTCTACGCAATCCCCTGATCCCACCAAGCCTGAGCAGGCCAACAACAAGATCGAAGGCCGCAATCATCAAGACAACGAAGATGGCGTGCGCAAGATTTACCACATCTACACATGGCTTGAGCTGGAAGACGATAAGTACAGCAAAGGCAAGATGGCACCCTACATCCTGATGCTGGACGAGCTGGACAACGAAGTCCTTGGCTTGTACCGAAATTGGGAAGAGCAAGACAAGACAATGACCAAGCTGGACTGGATCGTCGAGTTCAAATTTATCCCTTGGAGGGGCGCATATGCTATTGGTTTGCCTCATCTTATCGGTGGCTTATCTGCTGCTCTTACTGGCTCTTTACGTGCTCTTTTAGACTCTGCGCACATCAACAACGCGGCGACCATGCTCAAGCTCAAGGGAGCAAAGATCAGCGGCCAAAGCCAACAAGTTGACGTCACGCAGATCGTGGAAATTGAAGGCGCACCCGGCGTGAACGACATCCGTCAAATCGCCATGCCTATGCCGTTCAACCCGCCCAGTCCAGTGCTGTTCCAGTTGCTTGGTTGGCTGGACACGGCTGCCAAGGGCGTGGTGAGCACCAGCGAAGAGAAGATTGCCGACATCAATCAAAACGCACCCGTGGGCACCACCCAAGCCCTGATTGAGCAGGGTGCCGCGGTGTTCAGCGCCATCCACGCACGTTTGCATGAGTCCCAAGCCCGTGTGCTCAAAATCCTTTGCCGCTTGAATCGCTGGCACTTGGATGAAATGCAAAAAGGCGAAGTGGTTGCCGACTTGGAAATCAACCGAGAAGACTTCTCACGCAACACCGACGTGGTGCCCGTCTCCGACCCGCACATCTTTAGCGAAACCCAGCGCATGGCTCAAAACCAAGCTGTGTTGGCGCTGGCTGAGAAGCACCCCGACCAGTTCAACATGCAGGCGGTGATGTCACGCTTCCTGAAGCAGATGAAAGTGCCCAACATCAACGAGTTGATGAAAGACACACCAGCTCCAGAGCAACGCACCAGTGCGGATGAGAACGCCGCAATGTTGCTGGGTCAACCTGCATATGCCTACATGCAGCAAGACCACATTGCGCACATCCAAGATCACTTGCAGTTTGGCCTCAACCCATTCTTGGGTCAGTCGCCGTTTGCCGATCCGAATTACCTCAACAACCTGATCGAGCACATCAAGCAGCACATGACGCTGTGGTACTTGAACCGTTCAAACACTTACGTGGCCAAAGCCAACCGCGGCAAGCCCGTGGACAACTACGACGATCCAGCCCTTACAGCAACCATCGACAAGCTCTACACGACCGTTGGCGGCCATGTTTTGCTTGACACAGGTGAAGTGTTTGAGCAGTTCATTCCAGCCTTCCAAAAGCTCATCCAGCAAGCCCAGCAGCGTGCACAGGCGTCACAAGGTCAACTGCCACCCGATGCTCAGGTCGTCAAAGACACCAGCATGGCAGAGACACAACGCAAAACCGCGGCAGATCAAGCCAAGCAACAGTACGAACAAGCCAAGTTGCAAGCGGACGCACAAAAAGCTGCGATGGACAATCAAACAAAGATTGCCATCGAAAACGCCAAGCTGACACACGAAGCAATTTCAAACATGGTGCAACCCGCACCGTCAATGCCGCAACCCGCGGCGCAACCCGCAGCGCCTGCTGCACAACCCCAAGGAGCGCCAAATGGCATCTGATAACGAACAACGCAGCATCAACGTGCCACAGCACAAACGCTTGGCTCAAGGTGCGCCCATCAACGGTCAAAGCATGAAAGACACAGGCCAGAAAAAACAAGGTGGCTTGGCTCACGTGCCAAAGAAACATAAATGATTGAACAACTGATCCATGTGATCAAGGTGCGCCAGCAAGAGATTGCGCAATCGCTGATGGCAGGCAATGCCGTCACGTTTGAGGCGTACCAGCGTATGGTGGGCGAAGCTCAGGGACTGAAATACGTCCTTGACTCGTTCGACCGTATGTCGGACGAAGAAGAAAACAAAGAATAAGACCCTAGTCCTTGGGTCTGAGGCCGCGCTGCAAAGCGCTTTAACGATGCACCTGCAATATGGTGTCAAAAGGAGTGAGTATGAGTGAGAAAGACCCGATCCCCACGATTGAGGGGGACGATAGCGTGCCTGATCCAGATCAACTGGCATGGGCATTTCCTGACGTCAAGCCGGGGCAAGCACCCTTTGGCGGTCGAGTGATTGTGCAACTGCGTCGAATCAAAAAGACGTCTGGCCGCATCATCATCGTTGACGAGACAAAAGAAAACGAGAAGTGGAACAACATGATCGGCAAGGTCGTGGCGCTTGGACCATTGGCGTTCAAAAACCGCGACACCATGCAGCCATGGACTGAAGGCGCGTGGGCAGAGGTGGGCGACTTTGTGCGCGTGCCTCGTTGGGGTG
The DNA here is from genome assembly GCA_903906635.1 of uncultured Burkholderiales bacterium. Classification (GTDB taxonomy): domain Bacteria; phylum Pseudomonadota; class Gammaproteobacteria; order Burkholderiales; family Burkholderiaceae_C; genus Limnohabitans. The sequence goes on from CAIVLE010000049.1 coordinate 8,802, forward strand.
GCGACCGCTGGGATCGACCTGCACCTGACACCAAAGATGGCGAAGACCCAGTGCTCTTCATGACTTTGAACGACCACGAGTTGATCGCTAGGATCACCGACAACCCACTGTCATTCAAAACATTTGTCTAACAAGGAAAAACCATGTCAGAAAAAGACGAAAAAGCAGTAGAACTGCAAGTTTCCGAGGCTCAAGATGGCTCTGCGGTCATTGATTTGCCCGAAAACTTTATAACTGATGATGAGGATACGCCTCAAGAAGCAGTACAAAAGGATGAACCAGTCGGTTCAACCGACTCAACAGACGAAGCAGACCATCCAGATGACTCAGATGCCGTGCGTGAAGCCAAACGAGCACGTCGCCGAGCCAAAAAAGACCTGATTCGCAAGACAAACGAGGAAAAAGACCTCCGTTTGCAACAACTTCAACGTGAAAACGAAGAGTTCAAGCGTCGTTTGGCCAGTGTGGAAGACCGCACACGCCAAAACGACCTTGCACGCATCGACAAAGGCATTGAAGACAGCCAAGTCCGCTACGAATACGCCAAAATGAAGTTGGCGGAGGCTGTGAGCGGCAATGATGGCCATGCCATGGTGGAGGCGCAAGAGCTTTTGGATCAAGCCAAGCAAGAGATTGCCCAGTTGAACCAAATCAAGCGCACAGCAACCGAACAAGTGCGCCAACAACCGCAGCAACGCGACGACATTCAACTGCCCGACCCCGCAGTTCAACGCAACGCCGCCGAGTGGATCAAGCGCAATAACTGGTACAACCCCAATGCAACCGACCGTGATTCATTGATCGCCAAAAAGCACGATGAAGCACTGATTGCCGAGGGCTGGGACGCTTCTGATCCAGATTATTGGCAAGAACTTGACAGCCGCTTGCAAAAAGCATTACCACACCGCTACAATGTGTCCAAAGACGTTAATTCTGACGTTCGCAAACCGAGGAACACTGTGGCTAGTTCTGGTCGTGAGGCTTCAGCATCATTTGGGGGCAGTAACCGCTCCCAGTTTGTTTTGACACCTGAGCGTGTCAAGGCAATGAAAGATGCTGGCGCGTGGGAAAACCCCCAACGCAAAGCCAAGATGATTGAAAACTTCATCAAATTCGACCGTCAAAACCGCAACTAATACTTGGAGAACATAATGGAATCACGTCTCAAAAAATCTCTCAACGCTGGTGGTCGCCAAGACCGTTCAAACGGGGAAGCATCCCACGCAGCGCCTGAAGATAAGTTCATTTCTACGCAGGAACGTCGCAAGATGTGGAGCGAGGAGTGGACGCAATCAGCATTGCCAAAGCTGCCCAACATGGATGGGTGGCATCTCTGCTGGCTTTCGACAACCAACAGCTACGACTCCATTGATAAAAGGATTCGCCTCGGTTACGTTCCCGTTAAATCGGAAGAGTTGCCCGGCTATGAAAATTATCGTGTGAAGGCGGGTGAGCATGTTGGGTATATCTCGTGCAACGAAATGTTGTTGTTCAAATTGCCCATGGATGTGTATCAGGAAATCATGTTGTATCAACATCATGAGAAGCCTCAAGAAGAAGCGGATAAAGTCCGTGTTCAACTGGAAAGCCTCCAAGGTCAACGCGATAGCAATGGCAAACGTCTCGTGGATGTCGAGGGCGACGGAATTGGCAGTTTTGATAATCAACCAAGCAAAACGCCCGTATTTTCGGGTTAACCTTTAGGAGTATTCAATGAGTGCAACCTCTGCTCCGTTTGGCTTGCGTCCTGCGTTCCACCCCTCTGGTCTGGATCGCGCACAGGCGCTTGCAAACGGCATCACTTCGGGTTTGGCTGTCAACATTTTGAAAGGCCAACCAGTCGTCTACACAACCGCCGCTACCGTCGGTTCAACTGGTGCTGCTAACGGCACCATCATCCCTGCTGGCACACCCGGCAACAGCGCTGCTACCTCTGGCTACCAAGTCGCAGGCGCATTCGCTGGTGTTGAGTGGACTGACACCACAGGTCGTCGCCGCATTTCGAACTACTGGCCTTCTGGCACCGCATACCAAACCGGTTCTTGCGTTGCTTACTTCTACAACGATCAAAACATCGTGTACGAAATTCAAGCCGACGGTTCCATGGCGCAAACCACCATCGGTGGCGAGTACAACTTCAGCAACATCACCGCTGGTTCAACAACCACTGGTCTGTCGCAAGCAACTTTGGCTTCTGCATCCGCTCAATCGAACGGTAACCAAGGCCAAATGCGCGTTGTTGATCTTGCTCCCTACGTGGACAACGCTTGGGGTGATAGCTACACGATTGTTCGTGTGACATTGCCATATTCTCAATTTGTTGCTGCTACTACAGCAGTTGTTTAATAGGAGTCTGACAAATGGCAGCCCCAATGCGCAGTACGGACTTCCGTTCCATCGTTGAGCCTATCCTCAACGAATGTTTCGACGGAGTCTATGACCAACGTGCCGACGAATGGAGCCGTGTGTTCCGTGAAGAAGACGGCATTCCACGTAACTACCACGAAGAACCCGTTCTGTACGGGTTCGGTGCAGCTCCCCAGTTGCCCGACGGTACTCCAGTGACCTACCAACAAGGTGGTGTTCTGTTCTTGAAACGCTATGTGTACAAAGTGTATGGCTTGGCCTTCGCTTTGACCAAAGTGTTGGTCGAGGACGGTGA
>CAIVLE010000050.1 GCA_903906635.1 uncultured Burkholderiales bacterium
TGGGGGGCTTGCGCGCGCTCAACTTTTACCATCGCCGAACCGCCCTGCAAGCCAGCACATCTGCACTGGACGCTTTGACGCAGACGGCGACGCCCTTGGTCTACTGAGCTTGGGTCTACTGAGCTTGGCTCTACTCAGCTGGGCTCTGCTCAGCTGGGTTCTACTCAGCTGGGTTCTACTGGGCTGGGTTCACTGGGCGCGCAGCTTGAAGCGCTGGATCTTACCGGTCGCTGTTTTGGGCAGCTCTTGCACAAACTCGATGAAACGAGGGTATTTATAAGGCGCCAAACGGTCTTTGACGAAAGCTTTGAGATCATCTTGTGTGGTCTCATGGCCGGGCTTGAGCACCACAAAGGCTTTTGTCTTAGTCAAGCCATCGACATCTTCTTTGCCCACCACCGCTGCCTCCAGCACGCTGGGGTGCTGAACCAATGTGGCTTCGACTTCAAAGGGCGAGACATAAATGCCGCTGACCTTCAACATATCGTCCGTGCGCCCGCTGTAGGTGTAGCTGCCATCGGCGTTGCGCATGTATTTGTCCCCACTCTTGGTCCACCCCCCTTGGAAAGTTTCACGGGTTTTGACCCGATTGCCCCAATACATCATGGCGCTTGAGGGGCCATGAATGTACAAATCTCCTGGCTCGCCGTCTGGCACAGGCTGTCCATCATCCCCTCTGAGCTCTATGTCGTAGCCCGGCACGGGCCAACCGGTGGTGCCGTATTGAACTTTGTTGGGCAAGTTGGACAAATAGATGTGCAGCATTTCTGTCGAGCCAATACCGTCCACGATATCGACCCCGCTGTAGGCTTTGAAGCGCTGGCCGATCTCTGCGGGCAAGGCCTCCCCTGCAGATGACACCAGGCGCAGCGCAATGCGCTCTTTTTGGGGCAAGAAGGGGGAAGCCAACATGCCCGCAAAGCCAGTGGGTGCGCCAAAGAAAACCGTCGGTCGAACCCCGCCAACCTCGCCCACCCAACGCTTGAAAGTGGCCTCTGGAGTAGGCCGCTCAGACATCAACAAGGTGGTGGCACCCACCCCCATGGGGAATGTCAATCCGTTGCCCAGTCCGTATGCGAAAAACAACTTCGCAGCCGAGAAGCACACATCGCTTTCTTTCAACTGCAAAATCTTCTTGCCATACAACTCAACAGTCCAGTAGGGATTGGCGTGGGTGTGCACCGTTCCTTTGGGTCGCCCGGTCGAGCCTGAGGAATACAACCAAAAGCCCACATCATCGGCCAGTGTGGCGGCCGCCTTGTCAGCAGGCGTGGCAGCGTTCAAAAAACTCTCAAATTCAATCTCAGCGGCCTGAACGGGTGCCAAGGGCCGAGACACCACCACTCGCCCCACCTCGTGCTCTGAGCGGGTCATGGCAGCGGTCAGTGTGGGCAACAAGGCCCCTGAGACCAATACGGCTTGGGCTCTTGAGTGCTCCAGCATGTAGGCATAGTCATCCGCAGTCAGCAAGGTGTTGACGCAAACTGGCACCAGACCTGCATACATGGCGCCCAGAAAGCTCACCGGCCAATCGTTGCCATCCAACATGAGCAGTAACACGCGCTCCTCGCGGCGCAGCCCCAATTGCAGCAAGCCCGCTGCCATGCGTTTGACGCGATCCTCGAGCTCGCCGTAGCTCAGCGTGGCGTGGTCGTCAATGAACGCGGCCTTCGCAGAACGCGACACGTTCAACTCCAACAGGTATTGGGCAAAATTAAATCGGTCGCCAGGCGCGGTCACCGTCTCGGGTGTTGTCATGGAGTCTCCATCGGTCAGACATGGTTTGTGAACTAGTTCGCTCTTACCGCTTGCTCAACCAAGGGACTTGCAGTATTGTGCTTAAATCGACTTTATGCCGACAGAAATCGTGCGTCAAGCACTATATTGCATATCACGGGAAATCCCTAATGTCAGTTTCAGACCCACAATCGAGCAGCCCGCCCCCCAAAGACCCTTTTCTTGAGTCATTGGGTGAGCGCATTCGCCACCTCAGAGGAAGGCGCGGAATGACCCGCAAAGCGACGGCCCAAGCCGCTAGCGTGTCTGAGCGCCATCTGGCCAACCTTGAATATGGCACGGGCAATGCATCCATCTTGGTGTTGCTGCAAGTCTCCAAGGCCTTGCAATGCTCGTTGGCCGAGATCCTGGGAGATGTCAGCACCTCCTCCCCAGAATGGCTGATGATTCGTGAGCTCTTGGATGGGCGAGACGAGGCCACCCTCTTTCGCGTGCGCAGCGCCATTGGAGAGCTCATTGGGACAACCACGCCTCACAACCAACAAGGCCAACGAATCGCCTTGATCGGCTTGCGAGGTGCAGGCAAGTCAACCCTTGGAAAAATGTTGGCACAAGAGCTCAATTTTTCGTTTGTCGAACTGAGCGCAGAGATCGAAAAATTTGCCGGCTGTACGGTGGCGGAAATACAAGCTTTGTATGGTCAAAACGCCTACCGCCGCTATGAGCGACGTGCGCTGGAAGAAGCCATTCAAATTTACCCGCAGGCCATCATCGCCACCCCGGGAGGACTGGTCTCCGACCCAACGAGCTTCAACGAACTCCTCACCCACTGCACCACCATCTGGCTCAAAGCCAGCCCTGAAGACCACATGCGGCGCGTGATCGACCAAGGAGACAACCGCCCCATGGCCGCCAGCAAAGAAGCCATGGAAGATCTGAAATCCATCTTGGCGGCTCGGCAAGCTTTTTACTCCAAAGCGAACTTCACACTCGACACCAGCCAACAAGCTTTGAACGAAACCTTTTTGAAGCTTTTGGAAATGGCCAGCAATGCCATGCAGACCAACTGAATACCCGACAAGCAAAATAGTTCTTGACTCATTGAAATAATGCACTATCATGCACATCAGAGCACATGAACTTTAATGCGTTACTCGCGCACTTCTTTCTGGAGACACTGATGACCTCACCTCGCGTTGATTACCAAACCAACCCATCTCAGTACAAGCATTGGAAGCTGAGTTTTGATGGCGCCATTGCCACCCTGGCAGCCGACTTTGATGAGAATGCAGGCCTGCGTCCTGGCTACAAGCTCAAACTCAACAGCTATGACTTGGGGGTGGACATTGAACTCAACGATGCGATTCAACGCATCCGCTTTGAGCACCCTGAAGTTCGCACCGTGGTGGTGACCAGTCTCAAAGACAAAGTGTTTTGCTCGGGCGCCAACATCTTTATGTTGGGCGTGTCTAGCCATGCGTGGAAAGTCAATTTCTGCAAATTCACGAATGAGACCCGCAACGGGCTGGAGGACTCGTCTAGCCACAGTGGCCTGAAGTTCTTAGCCGCGGTCAACGGGGCCTGTGCCGGTGGCGGTTACGAGTTGGCGCTGGCCTGCGACGAAATCATCTTGGTCGATGACCGCTCCAGCGCCGTCAGCCTGCCCGAGGTGCCGCTGTTGGGTGTGTTGCCTGGCACGGGGGGGTTGACCCGCGTGACCGATAAGCGCCATGTGCGGCATGATTTGGCAGATATTTTTTGCACCACCACCGAAGGTGTTCGCGGACAAAAAGCCAAAGACTGGCGCTTGGTTGATGACATTGCCAAACCCGCTGTGTTTGCCGAAAAAGTCAAAGCCCGTGCGCTTGAATTGGCCGCACAAAGTGACCGCCCCAGCCAAGGCAAAGGCGTGGTGTTCACCCCCTTGCAGCGCGTCATAGAAGCCGATCGCTTGGTCTACACCCACGTGAGCGTTGACATCGACCGCGCCAAGCGCACGGCGACCTTTACCGTCAAAGCCCCCACCACGCCAGTGCCTCAAGACATCGCGGGCATTGAAGCAGCAGGCGAGCATTGGTACCCCTTGGCCATGGCGCGTGACCTGGAAGATGCCATATTGTCGATGCGCACCAATGAGCTGGACATTGGCACTTGGCTGATCAAAACCACGGGCGAGGCCTCGGCTGTGCTGGAGATGGACGCCAGCTTGTTGGCACACCAATCCCACTGGTTGGTGCGTGAGACTTTGGGTCTGATGCGTCGCACCTTCAGTCGAATCGATGTGTCATCGCGCAGTTTGTTTGCCCTGATCGAAGAGGGCTCGTGCTTTGTCGGCACGTTCTTAGAGTTGGCCTTGGCATGCGACCGCATTTATATGTTGGCGCTGCCAGACTCACCCGAATTGGCACCCAAGCTGTGGGTGAACGAACTCAACTTTGGGTTTTATCCCATGGTCACCGAACAAAGCCGTTTGCAGCGGCGTTTCTACGACGAGCAAGCTGCACTCGAGCCGATTCGTGCGCAGGTCGCTCGCCCCTTGGACGCGCAACAAGCACTCGAACTCGGACTGGTCACCAGTGCTCCAGACGACATCGATTGGGCAGATGAGGTCCGCATCGCCATCGAAGAGCGCGTGTCCATGTCCCCCGATGCCCTCACAGGCATGGAAGCGAACCTGCGCTTCAATGGACCCGAGAACATGTTCACTCGCGTGTTTGGCCGCTTGACGGCATGGCAAAACTGGATTTTTCAACGCCCCAATGCCGTTGGCGAAAAAGGCGCTTTGAAGGTATACGGCAAAGGCGAAAAAGTCGCCTTTGACTGGAACCGCGTTTAACCCACTCACCCCAACAACCCAACAACCCAGGAGATTCACATGTCTAGCATCAATTACAGCGACAAAATCCCAAACAACGTCAACCTCTCTGAAGACCGCACCTTGCAACGTGCGCTGGAGCAGTGGCAACCCAACTACCTGCAATGGTGGAATGACATGGGCCCCGATGGCTCACAAAATTTCGACGTCTACCTGCGTACAGCGGTGAGCGTGGACCCTCAAGGATGGGCACAATTTGGCCACGTCAAAATGCCCGACTACCGTTGGGGCATCTTTTTGAATCCAGCCGAGCAAGATCGCAAAATTCACTTTGGCGATCACATGGGCGAGAACGCTTGGCAAGACATCCCTGGGGAGTACCGCGCCAACTTGCGTCGCATCATCGTCACACAAGGCGACACCGAACCCGCCTCGGTCGAGCAGCAACGCCACCTGGGCCTGACCGCCCCGAGCCAATACGACTTGCGCAACCTCTTTCAAGTCAACGTGGAAGAAGGCCGCCATCTGTGGGCCATGGTGTATTTGTTGCTCAAGTACTTTGGCCGGGACGGTCGCGAAGAAGGCGAAGCCCTGCTCGAGCGCAACAGCGGCAACCAAGACAACCCGCGTATCTTGCAAGCCTTCAACGAGCAAACGCCCGACTGGTTGAGCTTTTTCATGTTCACCTATTTCACCGACCGAGACGGCAAGTTTCAGTTGTGTGCGCTGGCCGAATCTGCATTTGATCCTTTGGCTCGCACCACCAAATTCATGTTGACCGAGGAAGCCCACCACATGTTTGTGGGCGAATCTGGTGTGTCACGCGTGATTCAGCGCACCTGCCAAATGATGAATGAACTCAAAACCGATGACGCAGCCAAATTGCGTGCCGCTGGCGTGATCGATTTGCCCACCTTGCAGCGCTACTTGAACTTTCACTTCAGCGTGACCATTGACTTGTTTGGCGCTGACGAATCGAGCAACGCCGCGACCTTCTACTCCACAGGCTTGAAAGGACGTTACGAGGAAGGCAAGCGCAGCGACGACCACATCCTCAAGAGCCAAACCTACCGCGTGCTGCACGTTGTCAACGGGCAGTTGGTCGAGAAAGAGGTCCCCATGCTCAACGCGCTCAATGAAGTGCTGCGCGATGACTACATCAAAGACAGTCTGGCCGGCGTTGAGCGCTGGAACAAAGTGATTGACAAAGCAGGGATCCCATTTCGCCTCAAAGCGCCTCACAAAGCCTTCAACCGCAACATCGGTTCCTTGGCTGGCGTGAAGGTCTCACCCGAGGGTCGGGTGGTGAGTGCATCCGAGTGGCAAGCTAAAGTTGACGAATGGCTGCCCAGCGGCAACGACCGCGCGTTTGTCGCCAGCTTGATGGGGCGAGTGGTGGAGCCAGGCAAATTTGCCAACTGGATTGCTCCTCCTGCGCTGGGCATCAACCGCCAGCCCGTTGACTTTGATTACGTGCGCTTCGCTTAAGCTAGCGCACCCGCCGAGCAGTAGCCTCTTCGGAGGCTACTTTAATTTCTGCCACAGGAGATAACCCATGCAAGCCGCACCACAGAGTGTCATCAACCAGCATTTGATCGATCCGGAAATTTGCATCCGATGCAATACCTGTGAGGCCATCTGCCCGGTCGGAGCCATCACACACGACAGCATGAACTATGTCGTCAAGGCCGATGTGTGCAACCTTTGCATGGCTTGCGTCCCCCCCTGCCCCACCGGCTCAATTGACAATTGGCGCACCGTGCCAATCAGCAAAGCCTATTCAATTGAAGAGCAATTGGGCTGGGACAGCTTGCCAGCGCCTTTGAATGACGCTGAGCTCCAAACCGAGGGGCATGAACAGGCAGACCCAGTCCATTCCTCCGCGGCCACCACAGCGTCTACATCGTCAGCGACCTCCACGGCTCACCACGAAGCCCAACACCCCTCGAGTCATTGGGGCGCGGTGATTCCCCCTTGGTCAGCAGCGCACCCGTACATCAATTTGTATGGTCCCAAATCTAGCGCCACCGCCAGCGTCGTGGGCAACGTGCAGGTCAATGACTCAGGAACACAAAACGAAACCCATCACGTCGTGCTGGACTTTGGGCACATGCCATTTCCGGTTTTGGAGGGTCAATCGATTGGCATCATCCCTCCTGGTGTCGATGCCAAAGGCAAACCCCACCACGCGCGCCAGTATTCCATTGCCAGTCCTCGCAACGGCGAGCGCCCCGGCTACAACAACTTGTCGTTGACCGTCAAGCGCGTGACACAAGACCACGAGGGCAACGCAGTTCATGGACTGTGCTCTAACTTCATTTGCGACCTCAAGCCCGGTGACAAGGTGAACGTGATCGGCCCCTTTGGCAGCTCGTTCTTGATGCCCAACCACCCCAAATCCAACATCGTGATGATTTGCACCGGAACGGGCAGCGCACCCATGCGCGCTATGACCGAATGGCGCCGGCGTTTAAGGCAAAGCGGCAAATTTGAAGGCGGAAAGCTGATGCTCTTTTTTGGGGCTCGCTCGCAAGAAGAACTGCCCTACTTTGGACCTTTGAAAAAGCTACCCAAGGACTTCATTGACATTGAGTTCGCGTTTTCTCGCACCCCCAACCAACCCAAGCGCTATGTGCAAGATCTCATGCGCGAGCGCAGCGCAGACTTGGTCCAATTGCTCAACGATGCCAACACCTATTTCTACGTGTGTGGCTTAAAAAGTATGGAAGAAGGCGTTATCCAAGCCCTTCGAGACATTGCACAAAGCGCCAACTTGTCTTGGGACAGCCTTGGCGCAGCACTCAAGCATGAAGGCCGGTTGCACTTAGAAACCTATTGAGGTGCCTAGGCAAACCCAAATCTGCAAACTTGCTAGCACCCTGGGCACTCAACCGTGAGTCGAGCACTGAACCACTTGACTGGGGGAGATGACCTGAGAGGGGTGCTCGCCTTTGCAGATGGGCTCTGCCGCAGCTGTTCATGGATATGAGCGCGTGGTTTGCAGTTTGAAATTAAAACATCCTTCACCTTGCGCCGAGAAATACTTCCGCTGAGATCTCGAATTGCTGCACACATTTGACCCCAGTGCACGCGCCAGCCATGAACCACTGAGCTTGATGGAAAAGCACAGATACTTTCAGATGTGGGGACTTCTGAGCTGATGATCTGCTGAGTTTTTTGCTGAAAATCCAGCCGACTGTAAAAGCGCTGCTCACGCGCTGCACCAGCGCTGCACAAGCTAATCTTGAGCTACAGAGTTTGTAATTGATAGTTTTTATTGAAGGATTTTCAAAACTTTAGAGGTCAACATAGGCAAAGAATTTTATTTTTTAATTATTTTCTTGCATTCAGCCTCTTTTATGAGTACTATTTAGTCAAATTTTGATTCAATGGGTGGCTCTTATGCCAAGATTTGTAATTCAAAGCTACGCGCCCCCTCTCAGCTGCATTTGCATGGCTGCACGCACGACTTCCATGAAGGCGCTGATCAAAGAGGTTGTGCCATGACCCAAGCCTCAACAAAGACTTCCCTGAGCGTTCAACTGGGTAAACACCACGGCGCATTTATCCAATGGTGCGCTCAAGAAGGCTTGGAGCCCGCCAGCGTGGTGAGGTGTTTGATTGATGGCGCCTTGAGCCAGTCAAGCGACGCCAGCCACTCAACTCTGCACGCTCAACAGCGCTCCAGTGAGCCCGATCAGAAGCTCCAAATCCGACTTGGCGAGAGCTGCGAGGCATTCATGTCGATGTGCTCACAAAAAAAAGTCTCCCCCACACGCTTGGCCAAACAATTGGTTCTTGAACAGTTGTCGAGGAAAAAGGCAGTGCGCGCACCCAAGTCCGATGGACCAGAGGCCCAATTTGAAGAACAGGTTGGCACCTTAGACACAAGGCGAGTGCGTATCTCTTTGAACTTATCCCAAAGCGAACTAGAGGCTTTGGAGGCTTTGTCAGCGCTCAACGACGAGTCGGTACAAAAACAACTCTACCGTGCGTTGAGATTTTGCCTCACCCACGACATTGGGTTTTCTCATCATGAGGCAGAGGCATTGAGCATGAACAATTTTTTGTTGATGAAAGCTTGCAACCGCATTGAGCGCTTAACCAGATCCATCACAGCACCCTTGAAAAATGATTCCGCCATGGCCGTGGATATCCAAGCGATTAAAAGTGAACTAGAAACGTTGAGATCACACGCGCACAGCGTCTCGGACTTGTTGATCCATAACCAAGCGCGTTGGCACATTAACCCCAAAAAGTGAGTCAACAGATGACGACACCCAAGTACATTGATCACATCTTGGTCCACTGGGGTGAAGACGTGATCTGGCAAGAGCGCAAACCGGTCATTCATTCGCGCGCTGACCCACTGGGCGTTCTCATGCGACTGGGCAAAACGCTGGGGCGTGACGCAAGCCCTCAAAAGGGGCTAACGCCCCAAGCGGTCAGAGACCACTTGGTGGGGTTGGTCAGAGAGAGCCCCCAAGTCATGGTGAAAATTATGGGCGGCGGCTCTGACATGAAGCACATTGGCGCGCACTTTGACTACATAGCGCGAGTGGGTCACTTCAAAAAAGACAACGAACCAGAAATCGAGCTTGAAACGGATGACGGGTTTCTTGTTCGGGACAAATCGGATCGTGCGATGCTCAAAGAGTTCTGGAGACTGGCTGGGGCTCCCATCCCTCAAGAAATCAAAGTCCTTCACGGGCCCGAGGTCAAATCAACAAAGCCCAAACGAGCCGCCTTGAACATTGTGCTGTCGATGTCCGAAGGCGCCAATCGTGAACACGTCAAGGCGGCTGTGCGCGCGACGGCGAGAGAGCAGTTTGAAAACCATCAATTTGTGATAGCTCACCATGACGACACCGCCAACCCCCATGCACACTTGGTGGTGAAGATGATCGGCTTTGACGGACAAAGACTCAAACACAGCTTGACGGAGTTGACAAGGTGGCGCATTGCGTTTGCCAAACACCTCAACGCATTGGGTGTGGAGGCTGCAGCCACCAGACGAAGCACACGCTTTGAGCGCCAACGAAGTGACAGCACTGCCGTGAGAAAAATGAAAGAAAGCGGCGTGTTACCGCAGCGAATCAAAGAAATGCCAAAGCAAAGCGCGGCTAAAACCCGGGCAATAGCAAACGAAGAAAAAGCCCGTACAGCCTACCTACACATTGCGCAAGCTTTGCTTGAGAGTTCCGACCAAAGTGACAGGTTGCTAGGCAAAGAGCTCTATCGGTGGATGCAACAACACGGGGTCGAGTTCAAACTTGCGCCGAAGCTTCGAATTCAAAGATGAAGTGTCCAAGGAACTTGAAACCAAGGACCGGACTGACTTGTGTGTTCGATGAACTCACACCCTGAGCTTTTGGAGCCATCGCTCCACATTGACAAGAATTCAAACCCATATGCCTTCCATCGCGCAGTCACAACGTATGAAACACCTTGGTTTAAAAATAGCCGTCCTGAACTTTTCTGGCAACGTGGGCAAGACGACCCTTGCTCGGCATTTACTTCGTCCACGCCTACCTCAAGCGGCTTTCATCTCAATTGAGACGATCAACGCCGATGGCCAGGAGGAACTCTTGGTCAAAGGGTCGGACTACGCGCGGGTACAAGAAGAAGTACTGGTCAAAGATGCGGTGATCGTGGATGTGGGGGGCAGCAACACCGAACAGTTTTTCTCAGGTATGCGCCACTACCCCGGCTCTCATGAGGACTACGATTTATTCATCACCCCCTGTGTGGAAGGTCTCAAACAACAACAAGATACCCTGCGATGCGTCAAAGCACTGGCAGCGCTGGGTGTGCCGGCCAACAAAATTTGCGTGGTTTTCAACCTGGTGGCTCGCAAGAGGAATTGGGCCACCGTGTTTGATCCACTTTTGAATTTCGTACGAGACGAGGGGTTGTGTCGCGCAGAGATCATGGCATCGGTCCAAAAAAGTGATGTTCTATCTCGCTTACATGGACAGCCCGATACCGTGGCTTCCATCTTGAACGATTCAAGGGATTACAAAACTGAGCTGATGAGGTCCCACACAGCAGAAACAACTCTGGAGTTGGCCGAGAAATTCGCATTGCAAATTATGGCGAAAGACACTCAAGAGAATTTAGACGCTGTGTTCCAGGCCTTGGTCAAGAAGTCGGGCCTCCCCCGCAACTCCAACTATGGCATTCCCCCAAACCTCTAGACATATTTCATAGCTAGTCAATCATGGGGTAGCAAAATCCACATCAAACTACCGGGCTGCAACCCGCATGAA
>CAIVLE010000051.1 GCA_903906635.1 uncultured Burkholderiales bacterium
ACCGCTATTGACGGTCAACCTAGGCACGGGCCAAGGCGTGAGCGTGCAGCAGATGGTCGACACCTTTGCCCGCGTCAACGGTGTGCCCATTGCACACCGCGTGGTGGCGCGCCGCCCCGGCGACGTGGCCCAGTGCTTGGCCGACCCGAGCCTGGCCAAAGCGGTGCTGAACTGGCAGACCGAGTTGGGCCTTGAGCGCATGTGCGCCGACGCTTGGCGCTGGCAGTCGATGAACCCGCAAGGCTTTGACACGCCGCTATGAGCACACCCGACGACGCCAACCTGTCTTTGTTTGGCGACGAACTGCCTGCGCCTGCGCCCCCGCTAAAACCCCCTACTCCCGAGACCCCCAAGCCCCGCGTCAAACGCGCGCCCAAGTCGCCTGAGAATCCCTCAGTTGCCTCTGCCAAGGCATCTTCGGCTGCAGCACCCGCAGATGCGAGACCTCAAGCAATGCCTGCTTCTGTGTACGCTCCTGTAAACGCTCCTTTAAACGCTCCTGTAACCGCTTCTGTCTCCGCTCCTGAGCACAGCGCCTCGTCCAGCATCTCGCCCAAGTTGTCTCCCGAACCTCGCCGCCACAGCCCATGGGCGAGAGCGCTTGAGGCGTCCGCGAAGACTCTGGACACCCGCCCCAATCACCCACGCACTCACAAACCTCACGTGATGCTGGTCATCACCAAAGGCGAAGCAGGCGGCGCGCAAAGTCATGTGCTGGCCCTGTGCGAAGCGCTGCAAGAGCGAGTCAACTTCACGGTGGTGATTGGTGGCCCACCCGAAGACTCGGTGCTGGGCCAACAGTTGCTGGCCTTAGGCGTGCGCGTGTGCCCCATGCCCGCGATGGTCGAGTCGATGCTTCCTTGGCGCTTGTGGCCCGCGGTGCAGCAATTGATCGCACTCATTGAAGCGCGCCCGCCCGACTTGATCCACGCCCACAGCGCCATTGCGGGCCTGGCTGCACGCTTGGCCTGCCAGCGCACTGCACGCCCGGTGGTCTACACGGTGCACGGCTTTGGCTTCAAGCCCGAAATTGCGTGGTTGCGCCGCACCCTGGCGGCCTTGGCCGAACGCGCGCTCTCTGGCTGGACCACGCAAATGATTTGCGTCTCGGCCTACGAGCGCGCCTTGGCCCACCAGTTGCCCATTGCGCAGCAGCGCGTGCATGTGATTGCCAACGGCATTGCGCGCTTGCCCTCATCCACAGCGCCCGAGCCTGCCAGCGAGCAAGCAACAGCCACAGCGGAACCAACAGCCCTTGAGGAACCAACCGCCCCCGAGGCAGCACCAGCCCACGAGCACCAGCCAGCCCATGACTTGCCGCGCCTGATCATGGTCGCGCGCATGAAGGCGCCCAAGCGGCACGACCTGCTGCTGCGTGCCTTGGCCAAAGTACGCGACTGGCTGGGGACTGAGCTGCCCGTGACCTTTGCAGGCGACGGCCCCTTGCTCGCCCAACACCAGGCCCTGGCCGCACAGCTGGGTTTGCGGCAGGTCACTTGGGCCGGCGACGTGGCTCAAGTCGCCGAGTTGCTGCCCCAGCACGCTTTGTTTGTGCTGCTGTCGGACCATGAAGGCATGCCCATCACCGTGCTCGAAGCCATGCGCGCGGGCCTGCCGGTGCTCGCAAGCGACCTGCCCGGCCTGCGCGAGCAAATCATGCACGGCCATGAAGGCTTGCTGGTGGCCAACACCGAACAAGCCGTGGCGCACCAGCTGCTGCGCCTGGCGCAAGACCCGGCGCTTCGCCAGCGCTTAGGAGCGGCCGCGCAACTTCGCTTTGAAGCGCAGTTCACCCGCGAAGACATGGCCGAGCGCGTGATGGCGGTGTACCGCCAGTGCCTGAGCGAGGACTTTGCCACCTCGCGCCCCAGCGCCACCCTGGGCTCTGCTTTGGTCTCAGCCACCGTGCGCCGACGCGACGCCTTGCAAAACTGGACACTGTGGGGCGCTTGGCTTTTGCTGCCAAGCTTGCTGCTGGCCTACGGGCTAGAGAAGGTTGGGCTCGTGACCTACCAGTTTGCTGACACCTTGTGGTGGTGCGCGCTGCCCTACGCGGTGGCAGCACAGCTGCTCATGCGCGCCTCACACCTGCCTTTGGCCGAGCGCAGTGGCGTGCTGTGGG
>CAIVLE010000052.1 GCA_903906635.1 uncultured Burkholderiales bacterium
GGGCCACGGGGGCACGGGGCCACGGGGGCCAGCGGGGTGGGGCAAGGGGGGCAAGGAACGCCCCCTGCCGCGTGAATTGGGTCAAGCCAAGCCTGCCCTTTACTGCCTTTGAAGACAGGCTCGCGCACCCACGCGCGTAGGAAGTCTCGCCATACGTGCAGCGTCACTGAATGCCGGCCACTGCCTTGATCAGGTCTTGCGCGTGAACCTATGGTTTACCCCTTTGCGGGTTCAAAGAGAAATGCGTTGAAATCACCCGACGCAACACAAATGGTCTCAAGCTTGGGTGCCAATTCTTTGAGGTCAGTTGCGAGTCCCTGGTCCAGACACATACTTTTGCAATCTCACAAGGTAACGCCCATGATTGACAACTCGCGACGCAAACACCTCACTCACATGATGGGCCTTGCTGCTGCAAGCACCCTGTCGCCGCTGTCGTTTGCATCGCAGAGTAAACCGGACAAGCCTGTTCCACCCCAGGGAATAGGACATCGAATCAAGCACATTTCATACAGCGATCAAGGCGCACGGCCTGATGGCGTTCAAGTGATGTACAACCGCAAGCATGTCTATGTGGGGCACATGTTCAGTGATGGCGTCACCGTTTTAGATGCAAACGATCCCAGAGCGCTCAAGCCAGTTGGATTTTTCAGTGCCGGCTCAGGCACTCGCACACACCAAATGCAAAACCATGGCGATATTTTGCTGCTGGCCAACGGCGCAAACATCGTTGCCATGCAGTCGTATGACGGGCAGCGTGGGTACTTTGAAAATAATTTGGCCGACAGCATCACCAACCGCAAAAAGTTCAGATCAGGCTTGTCCATTCATGACATCTCCAAGCCCAGTGAACTAAGAGAGATAGCATTTTTGGAAATGCCTGGCTTAGGGGTCAACAGAATCGGCTGGCAGGGAGGGCGTTATGCCTACGTTTCCGCACACTTTGATGGATTTACCGACCACATCCTGTGTGTGGTTGATTTGAAAGAAATCACCAAACCAGAAATCGTGGCGAAGTGGTGGTTGCCTGGCATGAACCGCAGCGCAGGTGAGACGCCCAACAATCCAAAAGGCAAGCGCTATGCGCTGCACCACATGCTGACGGATGGCAAGCTGGGGTACGGTGCATGGCGTGATGGCGGCCTAACCATTCACGATCTCAGCGACCCGACCCATCCCAAACTGCTCTCACGGATGAATTGGTCACCGCCTTTTGCCGGTGGCACGCACACGCCGTTGCCCTTGCCAGGGCGCCAATTGGCGGTTGTTTTAGATGAAGCAAACGCTCAACAGTGTGCCAAAGGTCTGTTCCATACTTTTGTGCTGGATGTGCGTTCACCCGAAAACCCCGTGACGATTTCAACACTACCCACGCCCAATGACAGAGACTATTGCGCGTCTCCTGGCACGTTTGGCCCCCACAACCTGCATGAGAATCGGCCGGGGTCTTTCCAAAGCGAAGATATTATTTTTGCCACCTACAACAATGCGGGCGTACGCGTCTTTGACATCAAAAATCAATTCGCACCTCAAGAAATCGCCTATTGGGTCCCCCCAGTGCCCCAAAAGCTCATGGACCCCAGGCCCAATATTGCTCTGGACGCGAAAACCGCAGATTTGTATGTGACCCGCGAAGGCCTGATGTTCGTCAGCGACTGGAACGCTGGAATGCATGTCTTAGAGTACAAGGGCTAGGAGGCCCGATCGACTGACACGTGCTCGCTCACAGGCGAGCACGATCAAGAGGGTTTCAAGACTCCATTGAAGCCTCCTTAAAGCCTCCTTTAAAGACGCCCTCAAAGACCGCGTCAAAGACCCGGTACGGATCGATTCAATCAGTCCACTTTGGCACCAGAGGCCTTGACCACTTGCGCCCATTTTTTGTGCTCGGCTTCGATGAACTTGGCAAACTCGGCCGGGGTATTGCCCCCTGGAATAGCGCCTTGGAGCAGCAACTTCTCTTTGATGGTCGGTGTGGCCAAGGCTTTCACGACCTCTTGCTGTATCCGAAGCACCACCTCTGGAGGGGTGCCTGCGGGAGCCAACAAACCAAACCATGAACTGGCGTCAAAGCCTTTCATCGCCGGCCCACCCGCTTGTTCGATGGTGGGCACATCGGGCAATGCCGCAGAACGCTGCGTGCTGGTAACTGCCAGGGCTTTGAGCTTGCCCGCTTTGATCAGAGACATCGACGAAGGCAAGTTGTCAAACATCACATCGGTTGACCCCCCCACCAAGTCCAGCAAGGCAGGGCCCGAACCTTTGTAGGGGAAATGCACCATGAATGTGCCGCTCATGCTTTTGAACAATTCGCCCGACAAGTGAATGGACGTGCCATTGCCACTGGAGGCCAAATTGAGCTTGCCAGGATTGGCTTTGGCATA
>CAIVLE010000053.1 GCA_903906635.1 uncultured Burkholderiales bacterium
AGCCAACGCCAAGGTCTGATCCCGTTTGGCGCGCCCGCACCACAACAACCGATCGCAGGCCTCGTCATCCCACACCATACGGCGACTCGCAGGCGCGTATTCGAGCGCACCTTGATTGCCTGTTTGGATCAAGACGATCACACCACCAGCGTGGGATATAACTTGCGCGCCTTGCGACAAGCGGCCTCGTCCTTGCGAGAGCGTTTGTCGCCCGAGCACTGGAATGCCATCGTGCACTGCGTTGAACAATTCAGCATTCACTGCACCCACACCACATCGCACCCCGAGTTTTCTGCCATTCAAGCATTGCAAGCTCTTGATGCCGCCAGCTCAGCCTTGGCGGCCATCACGGGTGCGCAAACCGACCGCATGACGCGCGATGAGGGATGGCAACTGTTGAGCATCGGGCGTCATGTGGAGCGGCTGGGATTTTTGTCAGCCGCTTTGGACTTGGCCGTAGAAGTGGGTGCATTTGAAGTGACTTCAGCCACTTTGAGCACCTCCCTTGGCCCGCTGCAAGCCATTGACAACAGCTCACATTTCACGGCCCTGTTGTCTTTGTTCGACAGCACCATCACGTTTCAAGCCCAGTACCAACAAAGCCGCGAGCTCGCCCCCTTGGTGGCGCTGTTGATTCAAGACAACGAAAATCCTCGCTCTTTGGCTTGGGTGACGCGCTCCATGCGATCTCGCCTGTCCAAACTGGCCAAAACCCCGATGGGCGAGCCCGACGCCCTCGCCCGTCTTGTACCCGATCTGCAGCACACCCAACTCGACGCCTTATGTCAGCATGATGCGCAAGGACAGTTATCGCAATTGCGGGCGTGCTTGTCAGATTGCGTACAAGCGGCTTGGCAAATTTCAGATGCCATCTCGGGACACTACTTCAGCCACACCCAAGACGGCGATAGCGTCGGGGCCTGACCATGTTGTTGCACGTCTTGCACACCACTGCTTACCACTATGCGCCGCAAGTGGAAACGGCGCAGCACATGGCACATTTGTTACCCCGCAGCATGCCCTCACAAACGGTGCGCAACGCCGACTTGACCATCACCCCAACGCCCGCTGCTCGCAGCGACCACGTCGATGTATTTGGCAACATGCGGAGCTTTTTCTCTTTGCCAGTGGCGCACTCCAGCCTGCAAATTGTCGCCAGCAGTTTGGTCCAGACCCATCGCTCGACGTTCGAGACTGAGCAAGTCGAACAAACGCCCGCCTGGGAGAAAGTCCGCGAGCATTTTGTCTACCATGCAGGCGCGGCTTGGGACTCGGCCAACGAGTTCGTCTTCGCCTCTCCCTATGTCACCCCGCATGCGGACTTTGCGGAATACGCCCGAGCCAGTTTCACGCCACAGCGTGCGGTGTTGGCTGGCGCTTGCGATTTGATGACACGCATTCATCAAGAGTTTGAATACGCCAGCAAAAGCACTGACGTCAATACACCCGCGCGTGAAGCTTTGGCCAAGCGACAAGGCGTCTGCCAAGACTTTGCCCATATCTTGCTGAGCTGCCTGCGCACCCAAGGCTTGGCTGCACGCTATGTCAGCGGCTATTTACTCACCGAACCCCCTGAAGGGCAAGAGCGTTTGATTGGCAGTGACGCCTCTCACGCTTGGGTGTCCTTGTATGTGCCCGATGCCATACAAGACGGATTGGCCACCCATGGTCAATGGTTTGACCTGGACCCGACCAACAACCGTTGGGGTTTGAACTCACCCGGTGAGGACTATGTCACCCTTGCACTTGGACGCGATTTTGGTGACGTCTCCCCAGTGCGTGGCGTGATCCACGGCGGTGCCAGCCACACCCTGGATGTGGGTGTCACGGTATTTCCCATCGACGACCACTTGGTTGAAACCGAAGTCGCCCCCCTCGATGTGCCTAAAATTTCTCATGCCAACTCCCTGGTGACTCTTCCATGAACATCTACGACTCTTTGCAAGCACTCAACATCACTTTGCCACCTGTGGCAGTTCCTGCTGCGGCTTATGTCCCGTTTGTACAAAGCGGAAATTTGGTGTTTCTGAGCGGTCACATTGCCAAGCAAAACGGCAAAGCTTGGGTCGGACAACTCGGACGTGACATGACCACCGAGCAGGCCAAAGCAGCTGCGCGCGCGGTGGCGATTGATTTATTGGGGACATTGCATGCAGCCGTTGGTGACCTCAACAAAATCCAACGCATCGTCAAAGTCATGAGCCTGGTCAACTCCACGCCCGACTTCACCGAGCAGCACTTGGTGACCAACGGTTGCAGCGAGTTGATTGGCGAAATCTTTGGCGACAAAGGTGCCCACGCACGCAGCGCATTTGGCGTGGCCCAACTGCCCATGGGTGCGTGCGTGGAAATTGAATTGATTGCCGAGCTGGCCTGAGCCCCTAGGCTCACACTTTCAATGCACCCAGCTCAACACCCAGGGCACCGTGACCATCGCCAAAAGGGTTGACACAGCCACTGCCGTTGGCACCTCCTCTTGACCCACGGCATAGCGCTGGGAGAACAAAAAGACATTGGCACCTATGGGCATGGATGCGGCGCTCACCATCACCGCCAGCGCCAAGCCTGTCACACCAAAAATCCATCCCAACCCCAGCACCAGCAACGGGTGTCCCACGTTCTTGAGCAAGGCCAAGCTCGTGGCCACCCCAAAGGGCCGCATGGCATGCGAGCGGCTCTGCCCGGCCCAAGATTGACGCACACCCTGCACCACTCCTGCCAAAGTGATACCCACCAACAACAAGGCCAAGGGCCCAAAGGCGTTGCCCATCCATTGAAGCGGTTTGTCCAATGCTTGCGGCATGACCCAGCCCAGTTGCCCAAAGGCCAGACCCAACAAAATCGGCAGAGGTACGGGGTGAAAAACAGCGTTGCGCACCGCGATAAAGATCGTCATCAAAGGGTGGCGCTTGGCTGAATCCGCGTGACCCGATGATGCCTCCTCACGCGCGAGCACCAACTCCAACACCACCGTGGCCAAGGTCAACAAGATCAGGGCGTGCAAAGAAATCAGGGTGAACAAATAAACCAGACCAGGCGGGCCATACATCAACCCGATCAATGGAATGCCCAGCATCACGGTGTTGCTGAAAGTCGCTGCCAAGGCCAGTACCGTGGCGCGGCGGTTCCAACCCAGACTCAAAAACAGCACAGCAAACAGGCCAATCGCGCCCACGAAGTACATGGCAAGCGGCTCTACATCCAATTGGTCCACGTGAACCTGGCTCATGGTGCGAAACAACAAGGCTGGCGCCAACACCATGAAAGTGAGCTGCGATATGCCTTTGGAGCCTTCTTGCGTCACCCAATCGCGCCACCCTGCCCAAAACCCAATGGCAATCAGCACCATCACGGGCAACAACGAACTGAGCACAAACAACATGAGGGACTTAGATAGCGCTTTGCGCTTGGATAATGAAGGGAAGATCCAAAATGAAAAGGCCCCGATGCAGGGGCCCTCACGAAGATAGCGCGTATCAGCGCAATCAAATGAACACTTAAGCTTTCACAGCTCTAAAACCTGAGTAAATCCGAGACACCGGACGGCTTCTTTGTTCTGCTTCTTGGGCCAATTGAGCTCGAATCCGGTCAAAAGTGGCTTTGATGCCCGGCTTTTCAGCAGGGACACATTTGAAGCGTCGCTCCAGGGCGACATCAGGGGGATCCATTTGAAATACTGACTTGTCCACGTAGGCTCCTCAGAACTCGATGAGCAAACAACGCGTGACCGCCAGATTTGGTGGACACACTTGTTGAAAAAAATCTAAATTTTTTGTAAGTCCTTGATTTTTATAGCATCGGCTTGTTTGACTTTAGAGGGGCAACGGCAAGACTCCTATAATTTTTGGACTCCGAAAGCACTCTCTGTCTCTGTTCGCCCCTACCTCTTCTTCACCGCGCCCTTCATGGTCCCTAGGCATTGGCGGGGTGTTGGCACTTCACGTGTTGGCTTGGGTATTGGCCCACGGCATAGCCGACACCAACCTAGACGGCTATGCCGACATGCTGGAGAACTTTGCCTGGGGCCAAAACTGGGCCTGGGGAAGCGCCAAGCACCCACCCTTGTTTGCTTGGGTCACCGGCGCTTGGTTCCAGTTTTTGCCCCACCTGGACGTCTCCTACCACCTGCTGTCCTACCTCAATGTCGCGCTGGCCTTGTTCGGTGTCTACAAGGTCGCACAAGCCATGGGGCGGCCTGACTTGGCGCTGCCCTCAGCTCTGTTACTGTGTTTGGCTTTTCCATACAGCACCTTGGCGGTGAAGTTCAATGCCAACGCCATTTTGTTGAGTACTTGGCCATGGGTGGTGTTGGCCTGGGTGCGCTGCGTCAACAGCCAAGGACGCTCAGGCTTGGTGTGGTCGTTGTGTCTAGGTGCCATCAGCGCGCTGAGCATGCTCGGAAAGTACTACAGCGGCGTATTTTTGCTGGCCATCTTTTTAAGTTCTCTGGCCTCTGCCAAGGGCCGTCAATGGTTTGGCTCTTACAAACCCTGGCTGACGTTGGCGGTCTTTGGGCTGTGCCTGTCACCCCATCTGTTGTGGTTGCAAGACCACGGCTGGGTCACGCTGCGTTATGTTGGCGAGCAAGGCAGTGAGAACGGGGTGAGTTGGCCCCTGGTGTTGAAATTTGCGGTCTCACCACTGGCCTATTGGTTGTTGCCCTGGCTGTTGTGCTCCTGGACCTACGCCCCACCAGGCAGCGTGAGTCAACGCCTTCGCGCCTGGCCGCAACGCATGCTGAGCAGTTGGCTGCCCCATGGATGGGATGACACCTTGTTTTGGGTCGCCATGTTGCCGTGGATGATCACACTCATTTTTGGCATCAGCGGGTTTGTTGAACTGTCCCTGCCCTGGGCTATTCCTATTGGCTATGGGTTTTCTTTGCTTTGGTTGCGCAACCTGAGCCAGGGTCCTGTGGCCCCCAGTGATGCGCTGACCAAGCTGAGCAAATGCTTTCTGGCTTGGTGCGTGCTGGTGGTCTTGATCAGCCCTTGGTATGCCTGGCATCAAGCCCACAACGCCACCCCCAATCACTACTTGCCTCGGCGTGAAGCCGCTCAAGCCCTGCTGGCGGCGTGGCAAGAGCGTTACCCAAATCAGCCCCTGCGTTGGGTAGGGGGGCAGTGGGCAGAAAACGCGTTGCTGTCCTTTTATGGCAACCCAGACTTGCGCGTGGTACCCGGGGTACCTGACCAATTTCCGGCCACAGTCACACCACTGCAAGGCTGGCAACAACAAGCGGGCTTGTTGCTGTGCCCCTTGGGGCCGCTCAATCAACCCGAACCCAGCTCCTGTGAAGCAGACATGCGCGCCTGGCTCACACAACAAGGCCAAACGCCTGAGGCGATCGAGCTGACCATCGCCAGCCAAGGGCTCAGGTTTCCGCTTCACATTCCTTTTGCCTACATCGCCTTTGCCTATTTGCCGCCCAAACCCTGAGCCCAAGTGGCCACAAAGCGCTAGAAAGAAAAAAACCACCCGAATGAACTGCCCGCCCACGGTTGGACGGATGTCCAACTTTTGGAGGGGAGTTCACGCAGGTGGTGATGTGCTGAGCTGTGGTGATGTGCTGAGCTGTGGTGCCGTGAGAGCTCAGCGGACCACCGCGATCTGATCGCGCTTGCCCGCCTTGTAAGTAAAGAGGGTGAGAGCGCCATTCTTGATGTCGCCTTTGGCGTCAAATGAAATCACCCCGGTCACACCCTTGTAGCCGCTCGTTTTGGCCAACTCAGGCAAGTACTGGGCGGGGTCGGTCGACTTGGCGCGTTGCATGGCATCCACCATCACGTTGACGGCGTCATACACGTAGGGCGAATAAAGCTTGGTCTCGTCGTTGAAGCGCTTTTTGTATTTCACAGCGAAGTCTTCCATGCCTTTCTTCAAAGCACCATCGACACCGCCTGCTTCGGCACAAATCACTTGGCCCTCGCCAATGGCGTCACCGGCGAGTTTGAACAGCTCTGTGGTGCAAATACCGTCGCCGCCCATGAACTTGGCTGAAATCCCCAAAGACTTCATTTGCTTAAGCATTGGCCCGCCCACCGCATCCATGCCACCAAAAAAGATGATGTCTGGCTTTTTGCCTTTGATCGTGGTCAAGATAGGCATGAAATCGGTGGCTTTGTCCGTCGTGAACTCGTGACCCACCAACTGCCCCCCAGCGGCCTTGACTGCTTTTTCAAACTCTTCGGCCACCCCTTGTCCATAGGCTGTGCGGTCATCAATCACCGCAATCGCTTTGCCCTTGAGTTCTTTCACCGCATAGCGACCCAAAGTCCCCCCTAAGTGCACGTCATCGGCCACCACACGAAAAGCCGTCTTGTAACCCTGGCGGGTGTATTTGGGGTTGGTGGCAGATGGAGAGATTTGCGGAATCCCTGCATCGCTGTAAATTCTGGAGGCAGGAATCGTGGTTCCCGAATTCAAGTGCCCCACCACACCCGCCACTTTGGCGTCCACCAGCTTTTGTGCGGCGGCCGTGCCTTGTTTGGGATCGGCCGCATCGTCTTCGGCCAGCAACTCAAATTTGATTTTTTTGCCCCCAATGCTCAGCCCTTTGGCATTGAGGTCTTCAATCGCCATGCGCGCCCCGTTTTCATTGTCTTTGCCCAAGTGCGCAATCGCGCCACTCATGGGGCCAACGTGTCCAATTTTGACCACTTGCTCTTGCGCCGCGGCCAAGCCAGAGGCAACCGTCAGAGCAGCAATCCATGTGAATTTAAAAGGCATGCGCATACAAAACTCCTGGGTGAATGAAACGGTGGTTTAAAAATCAAAGGTGTAGAGACTTCGCGCCTCAAGCGCTTTCTTTCAACTTCAAATCATGCCGAGTGATGGCATAGCCCCGATCGGCATAGTGCTTCCAGCGCAGGCGTGCGTTTTGGCGGTCTTGCTCATCTAGGGTGACCACCTCAATCGTGCGCTCAAAGCGTTCGTAGCCGGGCGCAACTCCATCGCCCAAGTTCACCAACACCTGGTGGTGCGGCAAGCTCTCGCTGCCATCCAACTGCGTGGCCAAAACAATCGCAGACGCCGAGCGCTGCGCTAAAGGGCTGTCAGCGCGGCAATGGGGCAAAAACTCCAAAGCAGAAAACGTCCACAGCTGGGTATCTAAAGTCTGTATGCATTGCTCATCGCCCGTGACCACCACCTTGGCGCCACTGGC
>CAIVLE010000054.1 GCA_903906635.1 uncultured Burkholderiales bacterium
CAACGTGGGCAAGTCCACCTTGATCAACACCCTCAAAGGCAAACGCGCGGCCAAGACCGGCGACGAAGCCGGTGTGACCAAGCTGGAACAGCGCATCACGCTGGCCGATGACTTTTATTTGTACGACACACCGGGCGTGCTGTGGCCGCGCATCATCGTGGCACAAAGCGGCTACAACCTGGCGGTCAGCGGTGCCGTTGGCGTGAACGCCTTCGACGAAGAAGAAGTGGCACTGGAACTGCTGAACTACCTGATCCCTCACTACCCCCAGGCGCTGCATGCGCGCTACAAAGTCAACGAGGTGCCCAGCCACTCCGACGAGCAACTGCTAGAAGCGATTGGCCGCCAACGCGGTGCGGTGCAAAGCGGTGGGCGCGTGAACACGGCCAAAGCCGCAGACATCGTGATCCACGATTTCCGCTCTGGCGCGCTGGGCCGCTTGACGCTAGAGACCCCCCAAGAGTTTGCGCAATGGCTGGCCGAGGGCAAACAAGCCGATGCCCAGCGTGCGGTGCGCAAAGAAGGCACTGAAAAAAACAAGCCGAAGAAAAAAACACGCCCGTGAACGCTTCACCACACACCCCGCATCATCGCGACACCCCTGACAAAGAAGCCATCGCCCTGCTGCCGCCCTTCGAGCGGCTGGGGCTGGACCGCATCACCCTGGTGAACACGGACAAGCAGGCCCAACTTGCGCACGACGCACTGGTCTCGGCCCCTGCCTGGGGCTTTGACACCGAGTCCAAACCGACCTTCAAGGTGGGCGAGGCCTCCGACGGGCCACATGTGTTGCAACTCTCCACCGGCGAGCGCGCTTGGGTGTTTCAACTCTACGACCCCGAGTGCCGCGCTGTCGCCGCCGACTTGCTGGCCCTAGGCGGCATTGCCAAAGCGGGGTTTGGTCTGGGCGACGACCGCAAGCGCATCATCCAAAAATTTGGCGTCGAGCCAGCGGGTGTGTTGGAGCTCAACACCATTTTTCGTGCACAGGGTTACCGCAAAGAAATGGGCGTCAAGGGCGCGGTGGCGGTGCTGTTCAACCAGCGATTTCAAAAGTCCAAAAAGGCAGCGACCAGCAATTGGGCCAACGAACGTTTGACCGAGTCGCAGCTCATCTATGCGGCCAACGATGCGTATGCAGCGTTTCGGGTCTGGGAAGCTTTGCATCCAAACAGCCCACCTCTTGCGAAGTCCTAAAATTGGCAACGTCTCGCGCTCGGCAGTCGAGCCCCGTTCAGAGCCAACCTCTCACAATTTTTACCATGTCCCACACTGCGGGCCACAGCGCTGGCACACACCATGACACCAGCACCTCGGTGATGGAATTTGCCAATGCCTCTTGGCGCGTGCGTCGGCCCAAGCCTTTTGTGTTGGTCATCGAAGGCGAAGAAGGACAAGCTGCCCCCAACGACTATCTGCACGACACGCTGCTCTTGCCGCAATGGCGCGAAGCCTTTTACCAATTGGTAGATGCCACGGGCCTGGTTGTCTGCCTGAACGTACACACGCAACACCCCGCCTACCGCGATGTGCGCGGACGCTCTAGCAAAGGACGGCTGAGCCAAGGCGAGTATTACCACCACGACGGGTGCACGGGCCCCGTCAAGCCACGCTTTGTGGAAATTCGCTGCCCGATTCAGCCCCAAAAACGCGGCATCGCCACCGCCGTGGCACCGCACCGCGATGTGGTGAAAGCCATGGTGCACGTGCTGCCTGGCGAATTGGCCGCCATGCCTGCTTTGGCGACACAAGACATGACCCCTGAAGCCCTGAGTCTCATGGACGATGCCGCGCTTGACCACCTGCAGGGCCTCATCACGCGCACTGTTCGCAAAAAGCTCAATGCCGAAGGCGCACGCAACTACTTTCGCGAAGTGGATGCGGCGGCCAACGCTTACTTTGAACCTTGGGCCTTGGGCGAGAGCCGCTTCATCGCCAACGCCAACAGCGGCGTGACCATGCAACACCGACGCGCCTACCAAGCCCCACACACGGGCGGCGTGGCCAATGGCCATTTGGTCAAGCGCTGGACGAATGAAGAGCTGCTGCTACCCGGCCAAGTGGTAGACCTTGCCTTGATTGCTGCGTTGTGCAGCGAAGAAGGTGATGAGGCCGATGGGGAGCGGGCTGAGGGGTGTTACCTTGGGGCGCATTGAGCAAATAACGCGACTAAAACACATGAATTTTTAATTTGGACGCGACTTTTAATGAAGTAATTTCGTTTGGTCGCGAAATGGCCTTACGAAACGCTACTTAGATGACCGAGTGCTGGCCGATCTGGCTCAAAAAATGGTGTTCCTGACTGGCCCACGCCAAGTCGGCAAAACCACGCTCAGCTGCCAGCTCATCACCCAGCTAGGCGGGCAATACCTCAACTACGACGTGCCCGCCGACCGGGCCATCGTCCTGCACCAACGCTGAAACCCACTGGCAGCGCTGCTGGTGCTCGATGAAATCCACAAAATGCCCAACTTGAAAGCTTGGCTCAAAGGCGTTGTTGATGGCAAACCCGCCGCACAGCAGTTGTTGGTCACCGGCAGCGCCCGCATAGACACCTTTCGGCATAGTGGCGAGTCGTTGGCTGGGCGCTTCTTTGGGCAGCGACTGCACCCGATATCTGTGCGCGAATGGTGCGAACAAACCGGGGCTGCGCCCGATGTGGCGCTCACGCATTTGCTTGAGCGTGGCGGCTTTCCTCAACCCTGAACCCTGCTTGGCCAACGACAACGAACAGGCCGAACGCTGGCGCAGGCAATACTTTGATGGCCTGGTGCGCAACGATGTGCTGGAGTTTTCGCGCATTCAAGAGGTCAACGCCATTCGCCTGTTTGCCGAGCTGCTGCGCTCGCGCGTGGGCTCGCCCCTGTCGCTGGCCAGCATCGGGCGCGACCTGGGCGTCTCGCCCGTCACGCTCAAAAAATACCTCGACATTTTGGAGGCGCTTTACATCGTCTTTGTGGTTCGCCCTTTTCACGACAACATTGCACGCGCTGTGCTGCAAGCGCCCAAGGTTTACTTTTACGACACCGGCCTGGAGGTGGGCGACGACGGCCTGCGCTTTGAAAACCTGCTGGCCACCGCTTTGCACAAGCATGTGCAGTGGCAGCACGACGTGCAAGGCCAAGAAACCGGGCTGCACTACATCCGCACCAAAGATGGGGCCGAGGTGGACTTTGCCCTGAGCCTCAAAGGCCAGCTCACCCACTTGGTGGAATGCAAACTGTCAGACCCCAAACCCCATCGCGTCCTGCTGCGCTTTGCCCGCGAGCAGCCCCAAGGGCAAGCGGTGCAGGTGGTGCGCCACTTGCCACACAGCCATGCGCTGGTCGACATACACATCGCGCGGGCGGATGAGTTTTTGAATGGCTTGGCGGCTTGATGCCCTGGGCCTGATGGCTGCGACTTGATGGAGGCGAGAGTCAACGGCCGCAAAACATGACCCGGCATGACGCACGCAGTCGGGCCAAATTCCTAGAGAATGTCAGTTCTGTCCTAACAAGGAGTTGGCATGACTTGGTTGATCTTGGGTTTGGTTCTTTTTTTGGGCGCACATTCAACGCGTATTTTTGCTGAAGGATGGCGAAGCAGAACCATCGCGGCCTGGGGTGAAAAGCCGTTCAAAGGGGCATACGCTTTGGTGTCCTTGGTAGGTTTTTATGCCCTGATCGTTGGCTATGCCCAAGTGCGTCTTGAGCCGGTTGTCATCTGGCAGCCCCCCGTCGCAACGCGACACATCAGTGTGCTGCTGATGTTGTTTGCAAGCATCTTGTTGGTGGCAGCGTACATCCCTGCCAATCTTTTCAAAGTGCGCCTGCGCCACCCGATGGTGTTGTCCGTCAAGGTGTGGGCCTTGGCGCATGTGTTGTCCAACGGAAATTTGGCTGATTTGATCTTGTTCGGTGCGTTTTTGGCATGGTCCGTCATGAACTTCAAATCTGCGCGTGCACGCGACCGCACTCAAGCTGAGGGACAAGCGCCGGTGTCAGATGCCACGGCGCCATCCGCGCTCCCTCGAACCTCTGCCACACTCATCACGGTCTGCGTTGGTGCTGTGGTTTGGGGGCTCATCACCTTTGTGTTGCATGCTCAGGTGGTTGGGGTTTCGCCATTGGGTTGAGACAGTAGGCCTATCGGGCTAAAGCTCATGGTTTAAGCGCTGGGCATGAGCGACGGCTTTCTCATCACCTCGGTAAATAGGCCACTCTCCAACCAAGCCGCCAGCCAAGCCTTCAACGCGGGCAAAGGCAATGACTCGAACCGCTCGGGGTCAACGCCAGCGAACTGACGCACAAAGGGAAAAATCCCAATGTCTGTCGCACACGCGCTGGCTCCACCAATTTGCGGTTGGGTCTGCAGAAGTTGTTCCAGTGCATTGAGCAGCACCGCTACGGCTTGCTCAAAGTGATGCTCACGCGTCACGGCATCGGTAAAACGCTGCGGGTATTTGTAGCGGTCCAAGTGGTACTTGAAGAGACCATCGCAGACTTGCTGCAAGACAAGGTTGGAGGAAGTTTGGGACCGCGCCCACCAAAGGTCCGTGTCGCCACTTTGTTCAAAGGCCCAGCGCATGATGTCTAAGCTTTGCTCCAGAACCATGCCATTGGACAGAACCAGAACCGGCACGGTGCCTTTGGGCGAGCGGGCCAGCATGGCGGGCGGTTTGTCTCGCAACGACACCTCATGCGCCTGGTAGACCACACCCGCTTGCAACAAGGCCATGCGCGCGCGCATGGCATAGGGGCAACGGCGGTAGGTGTAGAGCAATGGAGCGGGCATAAGGGACGAAAAAGCCGCCTGTCTATGCAGCCAGGCGGCTTGTGGAGATGCTGCGTGAAGCGGTTTACTTTTTGCTGGGCGGCACGTCGGTGCAACTGCCGTGCGCAATCTCTGCCGCCATGCCGATGCTCTCGCCCAGCGTAGGGTGAGGGTGGATGGTTTTGCCAATGTCCACCGCATCTGCGCCCATTTCAATGGCCAAGGCCACCTCGCCAATCATGTCGCCCGCATGTGTACCCACCATACCGCCACCCAAAATCTTGCCATGCCCATGGGCCTCAGGTGAGTCGTCAAACAGCAGTTTGGTCACGCCTTCGTCGCGGCCATTGGCAATGGCGCGCCCTGAGGCAGTCCAAGGGAAGAGGCCTTTTTTGACCTTGATGCCTTGCGCTTTGGCTTGGTCTTCGGTCAAGCCTACCCATGCCACTTCGGGATCGGTGTAGGCCACGCTGGGGATGACACGGGCGTTGAACGCAGCAGCAGCCAGCTCTTTGTTGCCTTGCAGTTCACCGGCAATCACTTCAGCAGCCACATGCGCTTCGTGCACGGCCTTGTGCGCCAACATGGGCTGGCCCACGATGTCGCCAATGGCAAAGATGTGCGGCACGTTGGTGCGCATCTGGATGTCAACGTTGATAAAGCCACGCTCCGTCACAGCGACACCAGCTTTTTCAGCGGCAATTTTTTTGCCATTGGGTGTTCGCCCCACGGCTTGCAACACCAAGTCATACACCTGAGGAGCGGGAACAGTGCCCCCCTCTTGAGCTGGTGCGAACGTGACTTCAATGCCTTCGGGCAAGGCACGTGCAGACACGGTTTTGGTGTTGAGCATGATGTTGTCAAAGCGCTTGGCGTTCATCTTTTGCCAGATCTTCACCAGGTCGCGGTCGGCGCCTTGCATCAGGCCATCCATCATCTCCACCACGTCTAGGCGTGCGCCCAGGGTGCTGTAGACGGTGCCCATCTCTAAGCCGATGATGCCCCCGCCCAAGATGAGCATGCGCTTGGGCACTTCTTTGAGGGCCAAAGCACCGGTGCTGTCGACCACGCGGGGGTCTTCGGGCATGAAGGGCAAGCGCACGGCTTGTGAGCCCGCCGCAATGATGGCGCGCTTGAAAGCGACCACTTTTTTGCTGCCAGTTTTTTCTTGCGCCGTGCCGCTGGTCTCTTCAACTTCCAGATGGTTGGCTCCGACAAAGTGACCGTAGCCACGCACCGTGGTGACCTTGCGCATCTTGGCCATGGCGGCCAGGCCGCCAGTCAATTTGCCAATGACTTTTTCCTTGTGGCCGCGCAACTTGTCGATGTTGACCACCGGTGCGCCAAAGTCCACCCCGAGGTCAGCCATGTGGCTGACTTCGTCCATGACCGAGGCCACGTGCAACAGCGCTTTAGAAGGAATGCAGCCCACATTCAGGCAGACACCGCCCAGGGTGGCATAGCGCTCGACGATGACGACCTTGAGACCTAGGTCTGCAGCGCGAAACGCTGCAGAGTACCCCCCAGGACCCCCTCCCAAAACCAACACATCGCACTCGAGGTCAGCCGAGCCACCAAATGACGAGGCCGTGGGTGCGGGTGCAGCCGCCACAGGTGCAGCGGCTGTTGTGGCCGCTGGCGCAGGCGAAGGTGCAGCAGCAGGAGCGGTCGCAGCGCCTTCGCCTTCAAGCACCAAGACCACCGAGCCTTGCTTGACCTTGTCACCGAGTTTCACACGCAGCTCTTTGACCACGCCGGCATGTGACGAGGGGATCTCCATCGAGGCTTTGTCGGAC
Organism: uncultured Burkholderiales bacterium; assembly: GCA_903906635.1. Lineage (GTDB taxonomy): Bacteria > Pseudomonadota > Gammaproteobacteria > Burkholderiales > Burkholderiaceae_C > Limnohabitans. Next base: position 6,552 of record CAIVLE010000054.1, read on the forward strand.
TCGACCGTGATGAGAGACTGCTCAGCTTTCACGGCGTCACCCGGTTTGACCAGCAACTCGATCACGGCCACTTCATCGAAGTCACCAATGTCAGGAACTTGTATTTCTATGGAAGCCATATCTGTTCCTTCGCCTTAGAGCAACACGCGACGGAAGTCGCTGAGGATTTGGCCCAAGAAGGCATTAAAGCGTGCTGCCGCAGCACCATCGATCACGCGGTGATCCCAGGTCAAGCTCAAAGGCAGCATCAAGCGAGGTTGGAAAGCTTTACCGTCCCACACGGGCTCCATGGTGCTCTTGCACACACCCAGGATGGCCACTTCGGGCGCATTGATGATGGGGGTGAAGTACTTGCCACCAATGCCACCCAAGCTGGAGATGGTGAACGTGGCGCCGGTCATTTCAGCGGGGCCAAGTTTGCCTTCGCGGGCTTTTTTGGCCAACTCGGACATTTCTTGGCTGATTTGCAGCACGCCTTTTTTATCGCAATCGCGGATGACGGGAACCATCAACCCATTGGGCGTGTCAGCAGCAAAGCCAATATGCCAGTAGTTTTTGTAGACCAAGGCATCGCCATCCAAGCTGCTGTTGAATTCGGGGTACTTCTTGAGCGCGGCCACACAGGCCTTGATCAAGAACGCCAGCATGGTGACTTTGACGCCCGACTTCTCGTTTTCTTTGTTCGTAGACACGCGAAAAGCTTCAAGGTCGGTGATATCCGCGTCGTCGTGGTTGGTAACAGCCGGAATCATCACGGCATTGCGCAATAGGTTGGCACCACTGATCTTTTTGATGCGCCCCATCTCTTTGCGCTCGATGGGACCAAACTTGGCAAAGTCGACCTTTGGCCAAGGGATGAGGCCCAAGCCAGCACCATCGCCACCGCCCGCAGGCGCTTTGGCCGCCTGTGCTTTGGTTTGGGTGGCACCCGACATGACCGCCTTGGTGAAAGCTTGGACATCGTCTTGGGTGATGCGACCTTTGGGGCCTTGGCCCTTGACCTCTTCCAGTGGCACACCCAGTTCGCGGGCGAACTTGCGCACCGAGGGAGACGCATGGGGCAAGCCCAGGGTAGATGCTCCAGGAGCGTGCGCAGGGGCCGCCACGACAGCGGCAGCCACAGCGACAGGGGTAGGCACAGCCACGGCAGCGGGCGCAGCAGCGATCGCAGCCACCGCTGGTGCGGCATTGCCCGCAGCGGCCACAGCCACGGAACCTTCCAAAATGGCCAACAAGTCACCAATGTTGACTTTGTCACCCACTTTGACTTTGAGCTCTTTGAGCACGCCAGCGTGAGAGGACGGAATTTCCATCGAGGCCTTGTCTGACTCCACCGTGATGAGCGACTGCTCGAGCTTGATGGCGTCACCTGGTTTGACGAACACTTCAATCACGGCCACGTCTTTGAAGTCACCAATGTCGGGCACATGAATGTCAATCAGACCTGCGGCGCCAGCGGGAGCCACGGCTGCAATAGGTGCGACGACTGCTGCAGGGACAGGCGCTGCGGGAGCCGAGGCCACAGCGGCAGGGGCAACAGCAGCGGCAGCACCTGCGGCCTCCACCACCAAGACCACCGAGCCCTCTTTGACCTTGTCTCCCAGCTTGACGCGAAGTTCTTTGACCACCCCAGCGGTGCTGGATGGAATTTCCATCGAGGCTTTATCGGACTCGACCGTGATCAAGGACTGCTCAGCCTTGACGCTGTCGCCTACTTTGACCAGCAGTTCAATGACCGCTACTTCGTCGAAATCGCCAATGTCTGGGACTTTTACTTCTACCAATGCCATGTTTTGTCTCCCGAATTAAGCGTGCAGCGGGTTGATCTTGTCGACTTTGATGCCGTACTTTTTAATCGCCTCAGCCACTTGGCTCGCGGGCACTGTGCCGTCTTCGCTCAAAGCTTTGAGGGCTGCCACCACGATGTAGTGGCGGTTGATTTCAAAGTGCTCGCGCAGCTTGCTGCGGAAGTCACTGCGCCCGAAACCATCGGTGCCGAGCACTTTGTAGGTGCGGCCCTTTGGAATGAACGGACGAATTTGCTCGGCATAGGCCTTCATGTAGTCGGTCGAGGCCACCACTGGACCGGTGTAGGGGTCGAGTTGTGCGGTGACGAATGGCACTTTCGGTGCGTCTGTCGGGTGCAACAAGTTGTACCGCTCAGCATCTTGACCATCGCGCGTCAGCTCATTGAAACTCGGACAACTCCACACGTTGGCGGCCACACCCCAATCGGCGGCCAGCAAGTCGCGGGCTGCGATGGATTCGCGCAAGATGGTGCCCGAGCCCAACAGGTTCACGCGCGGTGCTTTCTTGCCGCCCTCGCCTTGCTGGAGCAAATACATGCCTTTGATGATTTGCTCTTCCGTGCCGGCCTTAAGACCTGGCATGGCGTAGTTCTCATTCAACAAAGTCAGGTAGTAAAAGACGTTGTCTTGCTTTTCAACCATGCGCTTCAAACCGTGGTGCAAGATGACGCCCACTTCGTGTGCGAAGGTCGGGTCATACGAGACGCAATTGGGGATGGTGTTGGCCATGATGTGGCTGTGACCGTCTTCGTGCTGCAAGCCTTCTCCGTTCAAGGTGGTACGGCCCGAGGTGCCGCCCAACAAGAAGCCGCGTGCTTGCATGTCGCCTGCGGCCCAGGCCAAGTCGCCAATGCGCTGGAAGCCAAACATCGAGTAGTACACGTAGAACGGCACCATGATGCGGTTGCTGGTGGAGTAGCTGGTGGCCGCGGCGATCCAACTCGACATGCCGCCGGCTTCGTTGATGCCTTCTTGCAAGATCTGGCCAGCCACGTCTTCCTTGTAGTACATGACCTGGTCTTTGTCGACCGGGGTGTACTGCTGACCCGCGGGGTTGTAAATACCGATTTGACGGAACAAGCCCTCCATACCAAAGGTACGGGCTTCGTCCACCAAAATGGGCACCACGCGTGGGCCCAGGGCTTGGTCACGCAGCAACTGGGTGAGAAAGCGCACGTAAGCTTGGGTGGTCGAGATTTCACGACCTTCGGCGGTGGGATCCATCACCGATTTGAAAACGTCCAAGGAAGGCACCGTGAAGCTTTCCTCGGCTTTGGTGCGACGGTGTGGCAAGTAGCCCCCCAAGGCCTTACGCCGCTCATGCAAGTAACGCATCTCGGGCGTGTCGTCCGCGGGCTTGTAAAACGGAATTTTGGACAACTCACTGTCAGGGACCGGAATGTTGAAGCGGTCGCGCATGTACTTGATGTCGTCGTCTGTGAGCTTTTTGGTTTGGTGAACGTTGTTCTTGCCCTCGCCCGCTTTGCCCATGCCAAAACCTTTGACAGTTTTGATCAACAGCACCGTGGGTTGACCTTTGTGGTTCACCGCTTGGTGGTAAGCCGCGTAGACCTTTTGGGGGTCGTGGCCGCCACGCTTGAGGTTCCAAATTTCGTCGTCACTCATGTGCGAGACCATCTCGAGGGTGCGTGGATCACGACCGAAGAAATGTTTGCGCACGTAAGCACCGTCGTTGGCCTTGAACGCTTGGTAGTCGCCGTCCAGGGTTTCCATCATCAACTTTCGCAATGCACCATCTTTGTCGCGGGCCAAAAGAGGGTCCCACTCGCTGCCCCACAACAGTTTGATCACGTTCCAGCCAGCACCGCGGAACTCGCCCTCGAGCTCTTGCACGATCTTGCCATTGCCACGCACCGGGCCGTCAAGGCGCTGCAGGTTGCAGTTCACCACGAAAATCAAGTTGTCCAGTTTTTCTCGGGCAGCCAAACCGATGGCACCTAAGGATTCGACTTCGTCCATTTCACCGTCGCCGCAGAACACCCAGACCTTGCGGTTTTCTGTGTTGGCAATGCCGCGCGCATGCAGGTACTTCAAGAAGCGCGCTTGGTAGATGGCCATCAAGGGCCCGAGACCCATGGAGACAGTGGGGAACTGCCAAAACTCGGGCATGAGCTTGGGGTGCGGGTAGCTCGACAAACCATTGCCGTCCACCTCTTGACGGAAATTGAGCAATTGCTCTTCCGTCAAACGACCTTCCAAATAAGCACGTGCATAAACGCCGGGCGAGACGTGGCCTTGGATGTAGAGGCAATCACCGCCGTGGTTTTCGTTTTCTGCGTGCCAAAAATGGTTGAAACCTGCACCGAACATGTGTGCCAACGAGGCAAATGAACCAATGTGGCCCCCCAGGTCGCCTCCGTCCTCTGGGTTGTGGCGGTTCGCTTTGACCACCATGGCCATGGCGTTCCAGCGCATGTAGGCACGAAGGCGCTCTTCGATTTCGATGTTGCCCGGGCAATGTGCCTCTTGGCTGGGCTCGATGGTGTTGACGTAGCCGGTGTTGGCCGAGAACGGCATGTCAATGCTGCTCTCGCGTGCATGCTCAAGCAGCTGCTCCAGCAAAAAATGCGCGCGTTGCGGCCCCTCCGCATTGATCACGGCGGACAACGCATCCATCCATTCACGCGTCTCTTGAGTGTCTGCATCATTTGTGGCAAATGTGCGCAGGTCGTTGGGTTGTGCTGACATGCTTGTCTCCTATATGTGGCACTGTTTTGAGCGACTGTAACGAATTGTTGCATAAAAAAATAAAATTTCAAATTACGATTATTGATTTCTTAATGTGAAATATTAAATCCAGAGATGAACCGTCGCAGTTAAACTCCAACCCCATGCTCAAGCAGTCCACGCTCAAACCTTTTCAGCCCTTGGCTGCCCGCTGGAACCAGTGGTGGCGTCGGCAAAGTCCCAGCAAGCAAGACCGCTTCGCCTTGATCGGGCCATTGGTGGCCGTGGTGCTTTTTTTGCTTGCCATCACCACAGCGCTTTGGTATCTGAAATACGAAGAACTCGATCGCGAACAAGAAATCGTTCGACGCGATGTGGAGTACGCCCAACAACGTTTGCGCCTGCGCTTGTTGGAGAGACAAGAGCAAATCATGCGGATCGCCCGCGATGTGGCCAACGGACAAATGCAAGCTCGTCAGTTCACGGCCGAGGTCAAGTCCTTGCTGGAGCAAAGCCCAGAACTCTCCAGCATCACCTGGCTAGATACGAAAAGACGCGTACGCGCCACCTATGCCAGCGCCAGCGCCACCCCGACCATGATTCACCAATCGGGCGATGTGTTGACCCAAACGGAAACCAAAGACACCTTTGATTTGTCCCATGCATTGCTGCAACCCGTGTACTCACAACCGATCCAACTCGGTCGTGGCATGCCCACTCAGGTGAACCAGCTGCAGCTGCAGGTTCCAATCGTCAACCACACCAAATTTGAAGGCGTGATCTTGGCGGAATACCCGCTGGATGGTATTTTTCGCTACATCGTGCCCAATGAAATCACCAGCAAATACGCAGTGTCTTTGCGGGACGTGAGCAACACGGTGCTGGCCGGTCAAGCCAACAAACCTGGGCCCAAGGTGAGCGAAGTGCTGCCGTGGCTCAACAGAACCAACGACTACGAAGTGCCCGTGACCCCTGTGGGCTATGCATTGACCTTGCACGCACGTGCCTACCGCACGTCCCAGGGCCTGATTGGCAATGGTGTGTTTTGGTTGGTCACAGCACTGAGCGTGATGACAGCTTGGATGTTGATTGGTACGTGGCGTCACACGCGTCGGCGAGTTCAAGCACAGCAAGCGTTGGTGGCAGAAACCAATTTTCGCCGGGCGATGGAAAACTCCGTGCTGACAGGCATGCGTGCGATGGACCTCAAGGGTCGCATCACCTACGTCAACACGGCCTTTTGCCAAATGACCGGTTGGACCGAGCCTGAGCTGGTCGGTTGCACACCGCCATTCCCCTATTGGCCGGATGAGGACCGCTTCAGCTTAGAAGAAAAGCTCCAACTTGAGCTCCAAGGCAACACCACCTCCAGTGGATTTCAGGTCCGGGTCAAACGCAAAGATGGCCATTTGTTCGATGCCCGTTTGTATGTATCGCCACTGATCGATGCCCTGGGACAACAAACCGGCTGGATGACCTCCATGACGGACATCACCGAACCCAATCGCATCCGAGAGCAGTTGTCCGCCTCCCACGACCGCTTCACCACCGTGCTGGAGGGCTTGGATGCGTCAGTGTCTGTGGCGCCGCTTGGAAGCCAAGAGCTGCTATTTGCCAATAAACTCTATCGCCAGTGGTTCAACACCACCACGGTAGGACACCTGAGCTTGGTGGCGCAAGCGGGCCTCCCCCAGCAGCCAACGCCAAACGACACGGACGACAAGAGTGGCGAAGCCGATGACCCCTTGGTTGGGTTTCCAACCGATGCGCTGACCGAAATCATCAGCGAAAACGCAGAGATTTATGTGCCCTCCCTCAACAAATGGCTGGAGGTGCGTTCGCGCTACTTGAATTGGGTGGATGGACGCCTGGCACAAATGGTGATCGCCACCGACATCACGCCAAGGCGCCAAGCCGAAGAACAATCGCAAGCTCAAGCCGAACGGGCTCAGTCGGCCAGCAGGTTGATCACCATGGGCGAAATGGCCTCCAGCGTGGCGCACGAGCTCAATCAACCTCTGACAGCGATCAACAATTACTGCAACGGCATGGTTTCGCGGATCAAATCCAACAATTTGACCGAGGATGATTTGCTCAAAGCCTTGGAAAAAACAGCGCACCAAGCGCAACGGGCCGGTCAAATCATTCAGCGCATCCGTACTTTTGTCAAACGCAGTGAACCCAACCGCACCGACTCAGACGTGTCACACATGGTCACAGAGGCCGTGGAACTGGCCGACATTGAGCTGCGCCGACGTCAGGTTCGACTGACGCAAATGGTCGCTGCCCGTTTGCCCAAGCTGCACGTGGACCCCATCTTGATTGAGCAGGTGCTGGTGAATTTGATGAAAAACGCGGCCGAGTCCGTGGATTTGGCCCAACGCCCGCTACCTGGGCGAAATGTTGAACTCAAGGTGATTCCGCGTTTGGAAGAAGGCCTGTCGGTCGTCGAATTTTCCGTCAGCGACAGCGGTCGCGGGTTGGCCCCAGAGGTGATGGAGCGCTTGTTTGAGGCCTTCTTTTCAACCAAGCCCGAGGGCATGGGCATTGGTCTGAATTTATGCCGAAGTATTGTTGAATCCCACCAAGGCCGAATGAAAGCCGAGAACCTCTACAATGCCAACGAAATTACGGGCTGCCGCTTTTCCTTCTGGATTCCGGCCCGTAACGCCGGAGTATCTGCATGAGTTTGATTCCCAAAAAAGGCACGGTCTACGTCGTTGATGATGACGAGGCAGTGCGCGATTCGCTGCAATGGTTGTTGGAGGGCAAGGACTATCGCGTGCGTTGCTTTGATTCAGCTGAAACCTTCCTAAGCCGCTATGACGCCCGCGAGGTAGCTTGCTTGATTGTGGACATCCGCATGGGCGGCATGACTGGCTTAGAGCTTCAAGACAAATTGATTGAACGCAAGTCACCCCTGCCCATCGTTTTCATCACAGGTCACGGCGATGTGCCCATGGCGGTGAACACCATGAAAAAGGGTGCCATGGACTTTATCCAAAAGCCCTTCAAAGAAGACGACCTGGTGAGTCTTGTCGAACGCATGCTCGAGCATGCCAAGGAAGCTTTCTCGGACTTCCAACAAGCCGCCAGTCGTGATGCCTTGATGGCCAAACTGACAGGACGCGAGGCACAAGTCCTTGAGCGCATTGTTGCCGGACGTTTGAACAAACAAATCGCTGACGACTTGGGCATCAGCATCAAAACTGTGGAAGCGCACCGCGCCAACATCATGGAAAAGCTCAACGCCAACACCGTGGCTGACTTGCTGAAAACGGCACTCGGACAAAACGCCGCCAAAGCGTGAATCCCCTCTGGCTGTAATCCATCCGACGCCCGTGCTTGACGGGCGTTTTCAATTCAACTTCTTGACTCTATACACCCCATGACGGCACAACTTATTGATGGCAACGCCCTATCCAAACAACTGCGTGCTCAAGTGGCGACAGATACCGCCCAGCTCAAAGCCCAAGGCCTCACGCCCGGCTTGGCCGTGGTGTTGGTTGGCGATAACCAAGCCAGTCAGGTGTATGTTCGCAACAAAGTCAAAGCATGCGAAGACGCGGGCCTGCACTCGGTGCTTGAAAAGTATGACGCCACAATGACCGAGGCCCAATTGCTGGCCCGCGTGGCGGCACTCAACAACGATGACAGCATTCACGGCATCTTGGTTCAATTGCCCTTGCCTGCTCACATCGACGCGCACAAAGTGATCGAAGCCATCAGCCCTGCCAAAGATGTGGATGGATTTCACATCGCCAGCGCTGGCGCGTTGATGACCGGCATGCCTGGGTTTTGGCCATGTACGCCCTACGGCTGCATGAAGATGCTCGAGAGCATTGGCTACAACCTCAAAGGCAAACATGCTGTGGTGATTGGGCGCAGCAACATCGTGGGCAAACCCATGGCTTTGATGCTTTTGCAACAAAACGCCACGGTCACCATTTGTCACAGCGCCACCCCCGATTTGAAAGCCATGACACTGCAAGCCGACGTCATCGTGGCGGCGGTGGGCAAGCGCAATGTGCTGACTGCCGACATGGTCAAGCCCGGTGCTGTGGTCTTGGATGTGGGAATGAATCGCAATGACGAAGGCAAGCTCTGCGGCGACGTGGATTTTGAAGGTGTCAAGGAAGTCGCGGGTCACATCACACCGGTTCCCGGCGGTGTCGGCCCCATGACCATCACCATGTTGTTGGTCAACACCTTGGAATCGGCGCAACGGGCCTTATCTGAGTCACAACGCGCTTAACGAGTAAAGAAGATGACACCCCAAACCGCATCGAACAACCCCCTTCTTGACTTCAGTGATCACCCGCTGTTTGATCTCATCGGGCCCGAGCACATCGCGCCTGCACTCGACCAACTCTTGCCCGGCGCAGCCACAGCGCTAGAAACCGTCACGGCCAAAGACTTCCCTGCCGATTGGAAAGCGATTGCCTCGGTGCTTGACGTCGCCACCGAAAAACTCAGCCGCGCTTGGGGGGCCGTGAGCCATTTGCACTCCGTGGCTGATACGCCTGAGCTGCGCGCCGCCTACACCCAGGCCCTGCCCCGTGTGACTGAGTTCTACACCCGCCTAGGCGCAGACGAGCGCCTGTATGCCAAGTACAAGGCCATCGATTTAGCCAGCTTAAATCCAGAACAAAAGCATGCCCACACCCTGGCCATGCGCAACTTTGTGCTGTCAGGTGCAGAACTCTTGGGCGAGGGCAAGGAGCGCTTTGCTGCCATTCAAGAGCGCTTGGCCGAGGTGAGCCAAAAGTTTAGCGAAAACGTGCTGGACGCCACCGACCAATGGTCGGCCCTCGTGACGAGCGAGGAGTTGGCAGGCGTACCAGACGATGTGATTCAAGCCACACGCGCGGCCGCCCAAAAGGAGGGAGCTGCGGGCCACAAACTGAGTTTGAAAATGCCGTGCTATCTGCCCATCATGCAGTTTGCGCACAGCTCAGCGCTGCGTGAAAGGCTCTACCGCGCTTACGCCACACGCGCCTCTGACCAGTCTGAGGCCGTCAAAGCTGGCAAAACCGAACAAGACAACACACCTTGGGTGAAAGAAATTTTGGCCCTACGCCAAGAAGAGGCGCAACTCTTGGGTTATGCCAACCACGCCGAAGTATCGCTCGCCTCCAAGATGGCCCAGTCGCCCGCTGAGGTGATGGGCTTTTTGCGTGACCTCGCCAAGCGTGCCCGCCCCTTTGCAGAAAAAGACGTGGCTGAGATGCGTGCCTTTGCCGCCGAGCAACTCAATCTGCAGGACCCCCAACCCTGGGATTGGCCCTACATTGGCGAGAAGCTCAAAGAAGCACGCTATGCCTTCAGCGAACAAGAGGTCAAACCATACTTCACAGCGCCCAAGGTGTTGGCAGGTCTGTTCAAAATTGTCGAGACTTTGTTTGAGGTGAGCATTCGACGCGACCACGCCCCGGTGTGGCACCCTGGTGTGGAGTTTTACCGAATCGATCGCGCAGGACATTTGGTGGGGCAGTTCTACCTTGACCCCGGCGCTCGCGCCGGCAAACGCGGTGGGGCTTGGATGGACGATGTTCGCGCGCGCTGGTTACGCCCTGATACAGGTGCATTGCAAACCCCGGTGGCTCATCTGGTGTGCAACTTCTCTGAGGGCGTGGATGGCAAAGCGCCGCTGCTCACGCACGACGACGTCATCACACTCTTTCACGAATGCGGCCACGGTTTGCACCACATGCTCACACAAGTCAACGAGCGCGATGTCTCCGGAATCAGCGGTGTGGAATGGGACGCGGTGGAGTTGCCCAGCCAGTTCATGGAAAACTTCTGTTGGGAGTGGAGCGTATTGCGCCACATGACGGCGCACGTTGAGACGGGTGAGCCGCTGCCACGCGAGTTGTTCAACAAAATGCTGGCTGCCAAAAACTTCCAAAGCGGTTTGCAAACCTTGCGCCAAATTGAGTTCTCACTCGTGGACATGCGCCTACACACCGAGAGCGACAAAGCCCAAGATTTCATGCAAGTGATGCGTCAAGTGCGCGCCGAAGTGGCGGTTCTGGAGAGCCCCTCTTGGGGCCGCACGCTGCACACCTTCAGCCATATCTTTGCGGGTGGCTATGCCGCGGGTTACTACAGCTACAAATGGGCGGAGGTGCTCAGCGCCGATGCCTATGCTGCCTTTGAAGAAACTGCCGGCGCTGACGGCGAGCCCAATGTGGAGACTGGGCGACGCTATCGAGAAACGATTTTGGAAGTTGGCGGCAGTCGCCCAGCGATGGAGTCCTTCAAAGCCTTTCGCGGTCGAGAGCCTGAGCTGGATGCGTTGCTGCGCCACCAAGGGATGGCGTGAGCGGGGTCTAAAAGGTCAAAGTTTTCACGCCCGTCGTGGTCCCAAGCAAGCAAACTTGGGCTTTTTGATGGGCAAAAACACCTACCGTCACCACACCCGGCCATTGGCTGACCTCGTTTTCAAACTGCAATGGGTCACTGATTTTCAAGCCCGTCACATCAACAATGTGCTGACCGTTGTCGGTGACCAAGGCTTGCCCATCCTTCATACGCAATGTGGCGCTGCCCCCGATGGCCCCGAATTGCCGAATCACGCGAGCGGTGGCCATGGGGATGACTTCTACGGGCAAGGGGAATGCACCCAGCACATCGACCAACTTGCTTTGATCGGCAATGCACACAAACATCTTGGATTGCGCAGCCACAATTTTTTCCCGTGTCAACGCAGCGCCTCCTCCCTTGACCATGTTGCCATGGGGGTCGATCTCGTCGGCCCCATCGATGTAGACCGACAAACGATCCACATCGGCCGCTTCAAACACTTGAATGCCCAGAGCTTGCAAACGCTCGCTCGATGCCACCGAGCTCGACACCGCGCCTTTGATCTGGTCTTTCATGGTGGCCAGTGCGTCGATGAACTTGTTCACGGTGGAGCCTGTCCCAACGCCCACCACCTCACCAGGGATCACGTATTTCAATGCGGCTTGTCCCACCAAAGTTTTGAGTTCGTCTTGGCTCAAGGGGGAAGAAGAGGTGGGCTGGCTCATGGGCGAAAATCCAAGGTTCATTTCAAAGCTTGAGATTATCCATGTCGCGTCTCCCCTACTCGCTGGTTCGCCCCGTTCTGTTTTCAATGGATGCAGAAACTGCACACGACCTCACCTTGTCTTGGTTCATGCGCACACAAAACACGCCCTTGCAATGGACGTATGGTCAGCCGCGTGTGAACGATCCCCTCACCCTGGCAGGACTGAAATTTCCCAACCGCGTGGGCCTTGGCGCGGGTCTTGACAAGAATGCGCGCTGCATCGATGCCCTGGCAGCCATTGGATTTGGCTTCGTCGAAGTAGGTACCGTCACACCCAAAGCGCAAGCAGGTAACCCCAAACCACGCATGTTTCGCTTGCCCCAAGCCCACGCACTGATCAACCGCTTGGGTTTTAACAACGATGGCTTGGAGGCTTTTTTGAACAATGTGCAAAAAGCCAAATTTCGCCAACACAGCGATTCGCCCATGTTGTTGGGCCTGAATATTGGCAAAAATGGGGCCACACCCAACGAGCAAGCTGCTGACGATTACCTCACCTGCTTAGACGGTGTGTACCCGCACGCTGACTATGTGACGGTCAATATTTCGAGCCCCAACACCAAAAACCTGCGCGCCCTACAAAGCGATGAGGCCTTGGATGCCTTGCTCAACACCCTGGCCAAGCGACGCGACATCTTGGCGCTGCAGCACCACAAACAAGTCCCCGTATTCCTCAAAATCGCACCTGATTTGGATGAGGGGCAAGTTGCTGTGATTGCGGCCACACTCAAGCGCCATTGCATGACTGAAGGTCAAACCGCAGCCACTGCGACTTGGGGCGTGGTGGCCACCAACACCACACTTGCACGCCATGCGGTAGAGAACCTTCCACATGGCGATGAGACTGGGGGTCTTTCGGGTGCACCCGTGATGGAAAAAAGCAATGCGGTGATTCGTCAACTGCGACTGGCTTTGGGGCCAGACTTTCCCATCATTGGCGTGGGGGGCATCTTCAGCGGCGCCGATGCCGTCGCCAAAGTCAAGGCAGGCGCCAACGTCGTGCAGATCTACACGGGGTTGATTTACAAAGGCCCTGACTTGATCAAAGAAGCGGCCTCGGCCCTCAAGGCCTTGGGCCACTCACACCCCTAAGCTTCGGAAACCCTGAAAGCGTTGTGACCAATAAGGACTGCTCAAACGCTCAACTTTGACACCAGTTTTTTCGTTGGCAGCATGGATGAATTTGCCTGATCCGATGAAGATGCCAACATGAGAAAACGGAGTTCCTAAGGTGTTGAAAAAAACCAAATCTCCGGGGCGGGCTTGTTCGGCAAGCACCGGCCTTGTTGCTTGCGCCATGTCCGCAGCGCTGCCTTTGATCGCCATGCCTGTCGATTGGGCATACACAAAACTCACCAGCCCCGAACAATCAAAACCAGTGTGGAGTTTTTTTCCCCCATAGGTGTAGCCACGGTCTAGCATGGCCAGGGCTTGAATGACGACATCGTGTCGTCTTGACTCGTTCATCGCGGTGGCGACAGGCGCAAGGCTTGGCTGTGGCTGCGCTAACTCAACGGGTGTGTGGGAACACCCCCACAAGACGCATGACACGCCCAAACACTTCATGATCGAGCGCAACACACCGAACTCTCGCATGGTCATTGCAGCAATTGGCTCACGACTGCACCGATCGCCAAGGAGCTGGTCAGACCGGGTGACTCGATGCCAAAGAGGTTCATCAGCCCTGCCATGCCATGATCGGCGGGACCTTGTATGCAAAAGTCCGCAGCCTCCTCGTTGGGCCCCGAGATTTTGGGGCGAATGCCGGCATAACCCGCTTGCAAACTCCCGTCAGCCAAAGCGGGCCAATATTGACGCACCTCTTGGTAGAAAGCCGACTCATGCTCGGCAGAGACGGCCAAGTCGTCGGGCGAGTCAACCCATTGCACATCAGGACCAAACTTGGCCTGACCGCCCAGATCGAGTGTCAGGTGAACACCCAGCCCTGCGGCTTGTGGCACCGGATAGATCAAACGAGAAAAGGGTGATTGACCGCTCAACGTGAAGTAATTGCCTTTGGCAAAGTACGCTTTGGGGACATGATGGGGTGCAAGACCTTTGAATTTGGCTGCCAAGGCGGGAGCTGTCAATCCAGCGGCATTCACCACGGTTTGAGCCAACAGCTCCGTGCCATCGGCCATGCGAACCACCCAACCCTCCGGGGTACACACCGCAGCGTCAACCGGTGAGTTCAAAGCGACCAATCCGCCTGAATTTTCAAAATCGCCTTGCAAGCTGAGCATCAAAGCGTGGCTGTCCACAATGCCGGTGCTGGGCGAATGCAGGGCTGCCACGCAAAATAACTCAGGCTCCATTGCTTGTGCTTGAGCAGGCGTCAACAGTGAGAGGTCATCCACCCCGTTGGCTTTGGCTTTGGCAAGGATGGCGTGCAAGCTTGGCAATTGATCTGCATGGGTGGCCACAATCAATTTGCCACAGCGCTGGTGGGCAATGCCCCGCTCTTGGGCATAGGCATACATCTGACGCCGACCCTGAACGCACAGCTGGGCTTTCAAAGATCCTTGTGGGTAGTAAATGCCAGCATGGATCACTTCACTGTTGCGAGAACTGGTGCCAGTGCCAATGGCGTCAGCCGCCTCTAACACCATCCATTCACGTCCACGCGCACTGGGGTGCTGAATCAAAGCCCGCGCCACCGCCAAGCCCACCACCCCTGCACCGATCACCAATCCATCAACCTTGTCCAAATTGAACTCCAAGAATGTGAGTCTATTTGACCAAAAAAAACGGCACCCCAAGGTGCCGTTCAAATGCCTTGGAAGGCTTGAAAAAATTAACGCTTTTTAGCGGCAGGCTTGCCCGCATTCAAGGCGGTGGCGGCGATGTTTTTGTAATTGGCTTCTGCCACATCAGCGGCTTGTTTGACCGCTTTTTGCACCGACTCCAATGCATTGTTGCCTGCAGAGACCGCTGTTTTAAAAGCGGCCACAGCAGCTTCGGAGCCAGCGGGTGCATTTTTGGTGGCTGTCTCGATCATGCTGGTGAAGGCTTTTTGTGCTTCAGCCACTTTTTCTTCAACAGTGCTGCTGAAGTGCGAACCTGTACCGGTTGCAATTTCGTACAGATGGCGGTTGTAAGACACCGCTTTTTCAGCCAGAGGCTGGAACAAACTCGATTGCAAGGCCAACAACTCCTGTGCGTCTTTGACGCTCAAAACGGAATGGGCTTGTTGTTGGGAGTCGGCCAGAGTCGATTTGGCAGCAGCCAAGTTCAACTCAATGAGTTGCTCCAAGCCTGAGAAGGCTTTGTTGGTCAAACCCACCAAAGTCTCCAAATTGGCTTTGTTGGCGGCGATCACTTGGTCAGGGGTCAGGGTCATGTCAATTCTCCAAAAAATAAAATGGTTTGAACAACTGCTCTGGGTGGGCCCCTGCGGGCTGGCCTCATGTTGCAGTGCAGCATGGTGTGAATTCTAAGGATAAAACGCAGAATCGACACGCTTTGGGGCGCCAAAACAGTGCGTTTAGAGCCCAAAGACTAAATCTAAGATGTGATCAAACTTGCTCAGTCTACGCCGTGCGCCCAATGACTCTTCCACTGATTCTTGTATTGACTGGCTAAATCAGAGGATTTAAGAATCAAAAAATTCTCCGCATTGCGCGTTTCAGCGGAGTTGGTGAAGTTGAAACTTCCGGTGATCACCACCGAGTCATCGATCACCATGACTTTGTTGTGCGCAATGGCATGTTTGCCATCTGAACGCATGCTCACCTGAGCCTGGTTGAAAAGATCGATGACATACCGGTTGGTGTGATCACTTTTTTGGTCCAGTAAAACCCGCACGTTCACGCCACGGTTTTTAGCCCGAATCAGGGCCTGTGCAATGGCGTTGTGGGTAAAGCCATAAGCTTGAACCAACACTTCCTGCTGGCTTGCATCAATGGCCTGAACAATGGCTACTGCGGCACCGGCAGGAGGGGTGAAATAAGCCCCCAAGACTTGCACCGAGGACTCACTGATGGGGTCCGCTTTGACACGCCCCCAGGAGCTGTGCTCACCCATCAGGTTCAAAACTTGAACAACAAGAACGCCAATGATCAAAGCACCGACTGATAGTTTTCTATTCATACGCAACATGCTAATGCGACTCCATGAATTTGTTGCTGTTTTTTTCGTTTTATCGCTTTTTTCAAAGAAATTTATCAATCCCCTGGTCCGTGACCCAGGTGACATGCGGCTGGGCTGAGGTACCCGCTCGCGTAGTAAAGTAGGCGGGCTTTGAAGTCCATACACCCTCCCCACCCCGACCCCCATGTTCTCTCGCCTGCCACACGCAAGGCGATTTTTTTGTTGTCTTTGGCCACGTTTTCAAGCATGGCCATTCAACGCATATGCGACCCTATGTTGCCCGAACTCTCCAGAGTCTTTGAGGCGTCCATGGGCGAAGTCGCTCAAGTTGTCTCGATGTTCGCCATCACTTACGGCTTGATGCAGTTTGTCTTTGGCCCTATTGGGGACCGTTGGGGCAAATACAAAGTGGTCACCCTGGCCACGCTGGGGTGCTGCGTTGGTAGCGTACTCTCGGCCTTGAGCGAGGACCTCAGATTTTTGGTGTTGGCACGTGTTGGGACGGCCATTTCAGCCGCGGCGATCATTCCACTGGCCATGGCCTGGGTGGGGGACCAAGTCCATTACGAACGCAGACAAGAGACCCTAGCGCAAGTGGGCTTGGGCACCATGCTCGGAATGGCAGCTGGGCAACTGTTTGGGGGATTGCTGACTGACACTCTGGGTTGGCGCTGGGCCTTTGCCATGATGGCGGTCTTGTTTTGTCTTGTCAGCACCTTGCTGTGGCAACACGCCAAACGCATCGAAGCGCCAACCGAAACATTTGTGGCCAAACACAGCTTCTTTGGGCAACTGATGCAAATCGCACGTGACCCGTGGGCGCGCACCTTGCTGAGCATTGCGTTGTTAGAAGGAGGCAGCGTTTTTGGAATGTTGGCGGTCACCGCATCGCACCTTCACCACACGCACGCCATCTCCCTCACCCTGGCGGGTGGCACCACAGCTCTGTTTGGTTTTGGAGGCATGCTCTACATGGCAACGGCCAAGTACACCATTCCGCGCTTTGGTGAAATTGGCTTGGCTCGCTACGGTGGCTTGACCCTTGGGGTGTCTTTTTTGGTGATTGCATTTACACCTTGGTGGCCGCTGGCGATTCCGTCTTGTCTATTCGCAGGGTTCGGTTTTGCTATGTTTCACAACACGATGCAAGCCAAAGCTACACAGATGGTCCCCACAGCCAGGGGAACCAGCGTGACTTTGTTTGCCGGAGCCTTGTTTTTTGGTCAGTCCCTGGGCGTGTTGGTACTGGCCAAATTGATGGCCTACTCAGAGTCTGCCTACGTGATGGGCTGGGATGCTTTGTTTGTCACGGGCCTGGCTTGGTACTTCGGATATGCCCTGATTCACCGCAACGCCAGCCACGCAGATCATGCGTAACCCCTTTCACTCAACCACCTCTGCCTCATGACCCAAGACATTGAACAACTGGCACAGCAGTTGGAGCAACACCCAGATTACCGCGTGCTCAGGCGCTTGATGCCTAAACACGTATTCCAATTGCCGACACCCGGTCAACGCCTGTGCAAGGGTGTGGTGCTAGACACCGAAACTACCGGCTTTGACGCGCAAAACGACAGAGTGATTGAGTTGGGTATGTTGGTGTTCGAGTTCGATCCAGTCTCGGGCGAAGTCTATCGGGTATTGGATGTGTTTGATGAATTAGAAGACCCTGGTTTTCCTATTCCGCCCGCCACCACTGCGGTGCACCACATCACGGATGAAATGGTCAAGGGTCAACTCATCGACGACTCGCGGGTGAAGGCGTTGATGCAAGGCGTGGATGTTGTGATTGCTCACAATGCCGCCTTTGATCGTCCCTTTGTGGAAGCGCGTTGGCCCATATTTGAGAATTTAAACTGGGCTTGCAGCATCAAAGACATCGATTGGCGTGAAGAGGGTTTTGGTTCCGCCAAATTGGAATACTTACTCACCACCCAAGGGTATTTTTACGAAGCCCATCGCGCAGAGGCCGATTGCTGGGCACTGCTGGCCTTGCTCAATCACATCTTGCCCCAAAGTCAGCGTACCGCTTTGTTGGCGTTGCTGGAGACACTCAACCAAGCTCAACAAAAAGTGTATGCGTTGGGCTCACCCTTTGAGACCAAAGACATGCTCAAAGCTCGCAACTACCGCTGGTCGGCAGATCTGAGATGCTGGAGCCGTGTAATTTCAGGGGATAAAGAACTACAAGACGAGTTGTCATGGCTCAAACGCAAGGTCTACGGCGAACGTAGCGCACGCGTTGAAGTAGAGTCCGTTGGCGGTAAGGTTCGTTATTCAAACCGCCAAGGACACAAAGAAGTCATCACGCTCTAGCTTGGTTGCGCTGCCTGAAATACCCCCACAGGGATTGGGATGGACAGCGCTTTGAAGTCAATAACTCACGGGCTGCCAAGGCACATCACAGCTGGGCACGTTGGGATAGTACTGTTGTGTGGTGCCACAAAAATAGGCCACCCGGCTGGGATAAACCGGAGGGGCTGACACCACCACGGGAGGCGACACCACATAGTGTGGTGAGTTGGCAGCATAAATCACACTGCCCACCAACGCAGCCCCCAACACCGGAGCGACCCAACCATTGCGATAACCGCCGCCATGATGCCCATACCCGTACCCGTACCCGTACCCGTACCCACCACCATGCCAACCCCCGCCATGGGCTTGGGCGGGAACAACGGCCAAAAGGGTTAAGACAAAAAGCAAAGGGGCTAAGAGGCGTTTCATGAGATGTCTCGCTTTACAAAGGTTGCGATCAAAGACCACCCGGTCACTCTCACAACGCATGTAGCCGCTTGGCGGATGACAAACGGTTGGTAAAGTGCCTAAGCGCTCAATACCCCAGAGCGGCCGCATAAAGGCCGAGTGCTGAAACAAACCCCAGCCCCCAAAACAACGACCTCAGGCCGGCCCGATTGGCTAGGTAAGCGCCAATGAAGGCCAAACGCGAGAGCAAAAATACCAACGCGTACATGTCGATACGCACGCTGTCAGCATGGGCCAATGTGGCCAACACCACACCGACAGCAAAAAAAGGAAAAGCCTCAAAGCTGTTGCTCTGAGCGGCGTTTGCGCGGGCCCTGAATCCTGTTTGACTGGCTAGCCACTCGCGGGGGTTATGGTTGTCAAATCCATGAAAACCCCACTTGGCGATGCCTGCGCACACGATGGGCAATACACCCACTACCAACACACAAAGAAAAGCAATATTCATTGAGGATTTACCACCAACCAAGGGCTGACACAGGTCTGAACAACCGGAAAATACTGAGCAGTTTCTCGGCAGTAATAGGCCTCGGCAGGTGCAGCGGCTGCGCCACCGTTGGGGTTTTGCATGATCACAGCAGGTGGATTGGTGATGATGACCGTGGAGCCAGGCACAGCCGGATACGGACGCGAAAAATACATCGTGGTCCCCACGGCTGCACCAAAAACCAGGGGTGCAATCCAAGGGTCATAGCCCCATCCACCGTAGCGATAGCCGTGCCCACCGCGGGGTCCATAGGCTTGAGCCAATGAGGCAGTAAGAACCAGCAAAACCGCTAGCCCGCAAGAACGAACTGTGGAATGAATGCGCATGATCTTCTCCTTTGCGACAACAAGCTCGATTGTCTCCCAGAGTCAGGGAATCTGCATTTCTGTCATGTAAAGGTCGCACTCAACTTGGCACGGATGCGGCCCACCTCACACCAACAAGTCCTCAATCGCCAACGCTATGGCGGCCAATCGGGCATCACTTCCCCGCACACCTGACACCATCAGACCCACAGGCAAGGTATCTGAGGCGTGACAAGGCAAGCTGAAGGCACATCCATCCATGTAGTTGATGGCCGCTGGGTTGCGCAACAGCAATCGGTTGAGTTTAAAAAAAGCCTCGTCGCTGGCCAGCAAAGGCGCCAATTCTGGAGCGCACACAGGAACTGTGGGGCTTAACATGGCATCAAAGCCCTGCAGTGTCTGATGGGCTTGCACGATCCATGCACGCCGACGGTCCAGCAAACCAATGTAGTCCAAGGCACTGACGTTTTGGCCCAGTGTCATGCGAGCCATCACACGAGGATCAATGAGCTCGGGGGCACGACTCAAGCGCTCATGATGAGCGGCATACCCCTCCACCGGAGAAAACCCGCCCGGCATGCTGAGCGCGGCGATCTCCCCCAAGCCTGCAAATGCAATGTCCACGATTTCAGCCCCTGAGGCCGCAATTCGCGACAAGGTGCGCTCAAAGGTTCGCGCGACGATAGGATCCATATCGTCAAGCATCAAGGTTTGAGGAACTGCAAATCGCAGTTGTCGCAAATTAACCGTACGCAAGGGCAAGGTTTGCTGCGACAGCACCGCATCAACTTGCAGGCAATCACGCACTGTGCGCGCGATGACTCCTACCGTGTCAAGCGTGCGAGACAACTCCATCACCCCATCCAAGGGAATGCGCGATTGGGTGCCCTTAAAGCCCACCAAGCCACAAAGAGCCGCCGGGATGCGAATCGAGCCACCCGTATCCGTCCCCAATGCTGCAAAAGCCAAATCCAAGGCCACCGACACCGCAGCGCCGCAAGAAGAGCCCCCCGGAACACGGGCCACACGCTCATCGCAAGGGTTTCGTGGTGTGCCGTAATGGGGATTGATACCTACCCCCGAGAAGGCAAACTCACTCATATTGGTTTTGCCCAACACCACAGAGCCGGCTTGGCGCAAACGCTCTAGCACGGGTGCATCGAGCTTGGCGACAGGCTCGCCTTCACAGACCCGCGTACCGGCGAGGGTGGTCTGCCCCGCCACATCGATGTTGTCTTTGAGGGTGATGGGTTTGCCGTGCAAGGATCCAAGGGGTGCGCCTGCGCTCAGCGCAGCATCGCAAGCGCGCGCTTGGACCAAGACTGCCTCAGGGTCCAGGTGCGTGAACACGTGCTCAGCAGCCGGGGTTTGGGCCCGGTACAAAATGTCTTGGAAATACGCCTCGCTGGCGCTGTGGTCTGAAGGCATTGACGTCACGTCTGAAAATCTCCTGTGCTAGCCTTGCACATTGTCAATGATTGTTCGCTGTTTGAACCCTCCCCATGAGCCTTGCACCGGAACTCACCCTGTATTACGACGGTCAATGCCCGTTGTGCCAAGCCGAAATTCATTTTCTGCAATCGCGCAATGCCCAAGGCAAGCTCGCATTTGTGGATGTGAGCGGGGTTGACTTTGACGCCCCCGCGCATCGCATCTCGTGCGAGGCCGCTATGGCTCAAATTCACGGGCGTTTGGCCAACGGCCAAACCTTGGTAGGGGTGCCGGTTTTTGCGCAGGCCTACCACCTGGCTCAACTTCCGGTTTTGGCATGGATACTTTCTCGCCCATGGCTGCAGCCTGTGCTAGGCCCGGCGTACGTGCTGTTTGCCAAACACCGCCACACCCTGTCTAAGCGCTTTGGTCCCGCACTTTTGCGTTTTTCAAAACGTTTTTTCCGGTAATTCAGTCAGCTTTTTTATTGCAGGGGCCAACAGGCCTCATAAATTTGCGAAAATAGCGTTTTTGTCTCAGAGAACAAAAACAATGTCACGCCCAGAAAAAACAGAGATTTCCAACGACGGACTGCGCTACAAGTCAAAAAAGGGCGGTTCACCTTTTGAAGGCCTCGGCCGCACCGGCGACACCATGAGTTGTATCAAATGCGGCGTCCACAAGCCTCGCAACAACGGCTCATTTAAGCGCATTTTGGGTTCTTCCATGTTTGTGTGCTTTGACTGCAGCCCTGCCAAGAAAGAGGCCGACCCGGCATCACCCGGCACGCCAACAAAAGCCAAGGCCTGATCCATGGCACAACCCCAAAAAAGCGGCTCTGTGAGCCGCTTTTTTCATTGCATCGAGCTCACTCGATCCGCACTACCGCATTGGGCTTGAAACCCAAGTCGGCCACTTTGCCTTTCTTCGCACGAGCGGCCTTGGCGTTGTTCAGGCTGCGAATCTCCAGCGTTTCCTCTCGCACCTTGCCACCTCGCCCAATGCCCTCAATACGCACGCTGCGGGTGTAGGCCGCGGCACCGGCCAAGGTATCTTTGGCTTCCAAGTCTATTAGCATCAAGCCGCGCCCGCCCTTGTCCATCGATTTGAGCTCAGACAACTCAAACGTGAGGAAGCGACCTCCGGTGGATGCACACGCCACATGCGTGGCGGGCACAAGGGGCACAGAACCCGAACCTCCGCTGGCGGGAGATGGACGGCAGACAGTTTCCCCCTCACCTACAGTGATGAAGGATTTGCCGCTCTTGTTGCGAGACGTCATGTGTTCGATGCTGGCCAAGAAACCATAGCCACCCGAGCTGCTGAGCAAATAGGTGGCCCCAGCTGGGCCCGCGACGTAGTGCAGCAACTGGGTGCCGGACTCAAGGTCAATCAGGGTGGTCACCGGTTGACCGTCTCCTCGAGCGCCAGGCAACACCGAGACGGGCACGGAGTAAATGCGCCCGTTGGAGCCAAAGGCGATAAAAGTGTCCACCGTGCGGCACTCCAGCGTGCCGTACAAACCGTCACCTGACTTGAAGGCAAAGCTGGCTGGATCATGTCCATGCCCGGTGCGGGCGCGCACCCAACCTTTTTCAGACACCACCACGGTCACGGGCTCATCAATGACCTTGATTTCAGCCACGGCTTTCTTTTCTTCTTGAATCAGGGTGCGACGGGGATCAGCAAACTGCTTGGCGTCGGATTCGATTTCTTTCACCATCAAGCGGCGCAAGGCCGCTGGATTGCCCACGATGTCTTCGAGTTTGGCTTGTTCATCGCGCAGCTCTTTGAGCTCTTGTTCGATCTTGATGGCTTCCAAACGCGCCAATTGACGCAAGCGGATCTCCAAAATGTCATCCGCCTGTCGCTCGCTCAAACGAAAGCGTTCCATCAAAGCCAGTTTGGGTTCATCGCTTTGACGGATGATTGCAATCACCTCGTCAATGTTGAGCAAGACCAGCTGGCGACCCTCCAAAATATGGATGCGCTCGAGCACTTTGTTCAAACGGTGCTGCGAGCGACGCAAGATGGTGGTTTGACGAAACTCGATCCACTCGGTGAGCATGTCGCGTAAGGACTTTTGCACCGGACGTCCGTCCAAGCCCACCATGGTAAGGTTGATAGACGAAGAGGTTTCCAAGCTGGTATGCGCCAACAAGGTGGTGATGAGTTCTTGCTGCTCGATGGTGCGGGTTTTGGGCTCAAACACCAAACGCACCGGGGCGTCTTTGCTTGACTCATCACGCACGACATCCAATACCGCAAGAACCGAGGTTTTGAGCTGGGTTTGGTCCGCGCTGAGGGCTTTTTTGC
>CAIVLE010000055.1 GCA_903906635.1 uncultured Burkholderiales bacterium
AGCATGTCTTGAATTTCTTGGGGGTTCAACCCAGCCAACACCTCGTCAAGCAACAAGAGCTTGGGTTGAGTGGCCAAGGCACGGGCCAGCTCCAAGCGTTTGCGACCCGCCACCGTGAGATCACCCGCGGGCTTGTCGAGTTGGGCGTGTAAGCCCACGCGCTCGGCCACAGCTTGTGCTGCGTGCAAGGCGTCACTGCGCTTGGCGTGTTGCAAGTGCGCCCCTACGGCGATGTTTTCGCGCACGGTTTGCGAGGCAAACGGTTGCACGATTTGAAACGTGCGCGTCAGCCCCAGGGCTGCGTTGAGGTGCGGCGCGCGACCGGTGATGTCCACGCCGTCAAAGGTGACACGTCCCGAGTCTGGCACCAAAAAACCAGACATCAGGGCAAACAGCGTGGTCTTGCCCGCGCCGTTGGGGCCAATCAAGGCGGTCAAACTGCCTTGAGGCACCTGCAAGCTCACATCTTGCACGGCGCGCAAACCGCCAAAGGCGCGCGAGACGTGGCTGACTTCCAACAAACTCATGCGCCCTCCTTGGTCGGCTTCGCGCTGTCATTGCGCTTGAACCAACCTTGCCCAATGCCGCCCACACCGCGCGGCAAGAACATCACGATCAACACCAACACGCAGCCATAAACAACCATGTTGATGCCAGGCAACTGGCCAAACAAATTGCGTGTCACATCGGCCAACACATGCAAGGCCAAGGCGCCCACCACCGGGCCCCACAGCGTGCCCATGCCGCCCACGATGGCACCCACCAAAGCCTCGACCGAGGTGTGCGGGCCAAAGGCCAAACCCGGGTCGATGTACTGAAACACCTGCACATAAAACGCGCCACCTGCGCCCATCAAGCCGCCCGACAACACCGTGGCCCAAAGCTTGACCATGAAGGGATTGACGCCAATGGCGCGTGCCGCGTCTTCGTTGTCACGCACGGCTTGCAAGTAAGCGCCAAAACGCGAGTGGCGCAACCAAGCGGTGACGCACAAGGCCAGCGTCACCAAGCCCAAGATCAACCACACGTAGCCTGCACGCGAAGCAAACTGCATATTGCCCACCGACTCACGCAGGGGCAGCATCAAACCCACGCCTGCACCGGTAAAAGGTACCGACAGTGCGACGATGCGAAAGACCTCGGCAAACGCCAGGGTGACCAGGGCAAAGTACGACCCCTTGAGGCCATAGCGAAACGACAAAGCGCCGACCAATAAACCCACCCCAGCGCTTGCCCCCATTGAGAGCGCCAAGGTGAGCCAGGGATTGCACCCCGCGTGCACTTGAGCCATGGCTTGCACATAGGCGCCGGTGCCAAAAAACAGCGCATGACCAAACGAGAACTGGCCACCAAAACCCCCCAGCACGTTCCAGGCTTGCGCGAGCAAGCAGGCGTACAAGGCCATCATCACAAAGTTGAGCACCACCCCTGAATCGGTCAAAAACGGAATGCTGCCCACCAGCACGACAAACACCGCAATGGCGCGAACATCTCTCATGCGCGTGCTCCAAACAAACCTTGCGGACGAAACAACAGCACCGCGATGAAGATGGCAAAAATGCCGACCTGACCAAGGGACTCGCCCAGGTACAGGCCACCGATGGACTCGACCACTCCAATGAGTAAGCCGCCCACCAAGGCACCGACAAAACTGCCCATGCCCCCCAGAACCACGATGGTGAAGGCCACCAGCACAAAGCCACTGCCCACCAAGGGGTTGACGTAATAGGCGGGCAACAAGAAGCAAGCCGCTGCGCCCAAGCAAGCCAAGCCAATGCCAAAGCACATGGCATAGACATGGTCCACGTCAATGCCCATCAAACGAGCCCCGTGTTTTTCTTTGGCGACGGCGCGGATGGCGCGGCCCAAGTCGCTGTAGCGCATCATCGCCAACAACACCGCCGAGACCCCCAAGGCACCGACAAACGACACCAACTTGGGCAACGCAATCATGGCCGGGCCAATGTTGACAGTGGTCAAGGTGTAGGCGGTTTCAATGTTGCGGGTGTCTGACTTGAAAAACAGCAAGGCCAAATTTTCCAAAATGATCGACAGTCCCAAGGTGACCAGCAAGATGTTTTCGTCCTTGCCGTGACTGGCGCGGTTGATGACACCGCGCTGCAACACGTAACCCAAGACAAACATCGCCGGCACCATGATGGGCAGAGCCAAGTACGGGTCAATGCCGAGCTTTTCTTTCAAAAAATACACGCCATACAAAGCCACCATCAACGACGCCCCATGGGCGAAGTTGATGATGTGCAGCACGCCATAGATCAAGGTCAGCCCCAGCGCGATCAACGCGTACACAGCACCGGTGGTGATGCCGTTGAGCACCGAGGCAAACAAGATGGACAGATCAAACATGGCGTGGCTCTGGATGAAGAATTAGGCTTTCAAGGGGAAGATGGGCTCCACTTCGCGGTAGTCGCGAGGAATGATCACCTTGATGTCGCCCTTGACCACCTGGGTCATCAAGGGCTGAGCGCCCATGTTTTGTCCGTTGACAAACTGGGTGGTGCCGTAGGGCATGATGTGGTCAGAGAACGTGCTTTTGCTCAAGGCGTCGATGATGGCAGCGCGGTCAGTGGACTTGGCATGCTCGATCGCGTCGGCCAACAAACGCATGGCCGTGTAGGCCATGAACACTTCGTAGCTGAAGAACAAGCCCTTGGCTTCGACGCGTTTTTTGAGCTCCAACGAGCGCTTGTCGCGTGGATTGAACCAATGGTTGCAGTCGATGATGCCGTTGGCCGCGTCGGGGAATTCTTTGACGAACTTGTAGCTCGATGCGGCGCCACCCAAGACCGAATAAATCGCTTTGGGCGTGACCTTTTGCTGCTGCATGGTGCGCACCAGCAAGGCGTATTCGTTGTAATAGTTGGCAGGAATCACGATGTCAGGGTTGACCTGCTTCATGCGCAAGACAATGTTGTTGAAGTCGCGTGTGGGGTTGGCGTGTTTGACGATTTCTTTGACGTCGTAGCCATAGCCGGGCAACTCGCGCGCCAGCAAGTTGGCCGTGCCAGTACCAAACAATGACTCTTCGTGGATGATCATCACGGTGCGTGCAGGTTTGCCTGCAGCGGTATTGAGCACGTGCAAATTGGCCACGGCCACCTCAGCGCACTTTTTGTAGCCAGGGCCAAAGCGGAAGGTGTTTTTCAAACCGCGCTCAACGATTTGATCGGCCACACCAACGTCCACCACGTGGGGCAGGTTGTACTTGGCGGCGGCTTGTGTGGTGGCCAAACAAATGGCCGAGGC
This sequence comes from uncultured Burkholderiales bacterium, assembly GCA_903906635.1. Classification (GTDB taxonomy): domain Bacteria; phylum Pseudomonadota; class Gammaproteobacteria; order Burkholderiales; family Burkholderiaceae_C; genus Limnohabitans. Next base: position 3,268 of record CAIVLE010000055.1, read on the forward strand.
AAATGCACCGACGATGGCACTCACACCGGCTTCGTTCATTTTTTCAACTTCGGCCGCACCCGCTTGTGGCGTCGACTGCGCGTCTCCCAGCAGGGCCTCGATCTTGGCGCCGCCCAAGGACTTGATGCCGCCAGCTTTGTTGATGTCTTCAATGGCCATCATCACGCCTTCGCGGCATTGCTGGCCCGAGTAGGCCAGTGCACCGGTGACGGGGTGCAACACACCGACCTTGACGGTTTTGGGCTGCGCACCGCCCACCAATGGAAATGCCAAGGCCGAAGCTGCGGCTGCCGACTGACCCATAAACTGACGACGTGAAGTCATGATGTGCTCCTTTGAAAAATCAATGAAAGTTGGCCGATAACTCTTTGCTGACCCAGACCTTGGCATCGATGCTGCCCACCCGAGACAACTGCATTTGGTATTCGTAACGGTCAGGTCGATACAGCCCGTGCAACCATTGGATGGGCTTGTCTTCGGTGTCGTAAATCAGGCGGTTGACCGCCAGCAGCGCCGAACCTACGGCGATGTCTAAATGCTGAGCCATGCTGGCGTCGGCGAGCTTGGCAGAGATACTTTGCTGAGCACGTCCTACCTTGACGCCCGACTCTTCGAGCAGCATCAGGATGGGTTTTTGTGCCAACTCTTTGCGACCAAAACCACTGGCAATGCACTCGGGCACCCAGGTGGTGATGTGTGAGAGCGGCCCCTCTTTGGTGTGGCGCACGCGCTGGGCTTTTTGAACCAGTTCACCATCGGGCAACTGCAAAGCCATGGCGACTTCAGGGGGTGCGGGCAAGCGTTGCACTGACAACACCTTGACGGTAGTGCTCAAACCCATGCTGACCAGGTTTTCTAGCAACCCCGTCAGGCGCGCTTGCTGGGTTTTGGTGGGTTGATGGGTGGCAGCCTCGAGTTGAGCCACGCTGCGTTGCAACAGTGAACGTGTGCCACGACCGGGCTCTCGACTGATCAAGCCCTCTTGGGCCAACTGCGCCAAGGCACGTCTCACGGTGACACGTGCCACTGAGAACTGCTGCATGAGCGCGAGCTCGCCTGGCAGGCCTTGGGCGAACTTACCATCGTGCAATTGCTCACGCAGCACCAAGTAGACCTGGTGGTATTTGGGCAACGGCATGACAGCACTCATGGTTAGCAATGGTGAATCAGTTCTATTGACCTGTCAATAGGACATTTAGACAGGACAATCACCCAAGTGACGATGCATTCAAAAGCATTCAAAATGCATTCACTGGCGCTGTCAGGCAGCTGCAGTCAAGCCATGGCAAGATTTATCTATGAACCTGCTCAAAAAACTCAATGTGATTGGGGCGCTGTATGCAGCGTTTCATTTCTTCATCACCCACAACAAGGGCCGCACCTTGCGCCAAAAGGTGTTCTCGCTGTTGCACCCCACGACAACGTCGGGGCCTTTGCACCGCTACATCGACCACCTGATCATCTTGTCGGTGCTGGTGTCGGTGCTGAGTATCATTTTTGAAACGCTTGAACAAGTGCAAGCCTTGTTCGGTCCAGAGTTCAAATTGCTAGAGGTGATCACGGTCACCATCTTCTCCATCGAGTACGTGGGCCGTGTGTACAGCTGCTGCGAACTGCCGCAGTTCGAACACCCCATCAAAGGCCGGCTGCGCTACATGATGACCGTGAGCGCCTTGATCGACTTACTGGCCATCTCGCCCTTCTTTTTGGACATGCTGTTGAACAAAAACTTTGACCTGCGGTTCTTGCGGGTGTTTCG
>CAIVLE010000056.1 GCA_903906635.1 uncultured Burkholderiales bacterium
GCCGATTTGGAGGGGGCCGTGTCTTTGAGCACCACGTCTTGGCGTGAATAGCCTTCGGTGTTGACGTTGGCGATGTTGTTACTTACCGTGCTCAAGGCACGCTGGTAAGCGCCCAGTGCATTGCTGCTGATACCCAGCATGTCGCTCATGAACCGCTCCTATTCATGAGTTTGAGTTCATCCAGCGTCTTGATGCGCGGTTTTTGCAATATCAAGCTGTTATCTACCGGGTTGCCCATCGGCATGGCAGGCTCTGCGGGGTGCAAAGGCATGCCCGCGCGAGCTTTGAGCATGTCGGCGGTGCTGGGCTGAATTTGTTGCTTGACGGCTTTGGCCATGAAGTCGGCCACGCCCATGGCACCTCGTTTGGACATTTGCAAGGAAACTTCCTTGTCAAACATGTTTTCAAATGTCTCGCGTGCACTGGACTCGTTGTCTTCGTCCTTCATGGGCGTGGATGCTTCGCGCATGGACTTCATCATCATTTGGATGAACAAGCCCTCAAACTGCTGAGCCGACTCCTTGAGCGCCTTGTCTTGGTTTTGCTGCGCTTGCCCGCGCAACTCACCCAGGCCCGAAAAGTCCAAATAGGACCGGGCGGTGCTGGTGTCGACGGGGCTGCTCATGGCGTGCTCGGTAAGAGGTCGATGAGGTTAGATGATGATCAGCTCAGCGCGCAAGCTGCCAGAGCTTTTCAAAGCTTCAAGAATGGCAATCAAAGCCGACGGCGTAGCGCCGACTTGGTTGACCGCATCCACAATTTGGCGCAGCTCCACACCAGGCTGGAACAAGAACATTGGGTTGTTGGGCTCAGCCACCTTAACGTCTGCGTTTTGTACCGCAGCAGTCTGCCCGCCGGCCAGCATATTGGGCTGTGAAATTTCATTGGTAGCGGTGATAGCCACCGAAATGGTCCCGTGCGATACAGCGGCGGCAGTGACACGCACCGAGCGGTTGATAACCACCGTGCCAGTACGAGAATTGATGACGACGCGTGCAGGGGGCTCGCCAGGGGTCACCTCGAGTGACTCGACCATGCTCATGAAAGCCACGCGTTGATTCAAGTTTTGGGGAGCTCGTACCGATACCGATACACCATCCAAGGCTTGTGCGATTTCGCCACCAAATTTTTTATTGATTGCGTTGACGATAGCCGTGGTGGTGGAGAAATCGTTTTCACGGATATTGAAGATGATGTTGTCAGAACTCTCAAACGGTGTGTCGACCACGCGCTCGACAATGGCGCCGCCTGGAATGCGCGCCGAAGTGGGCACACCAATTTGAACTTTAGAACCTGCGGCACCTGCGTCGATGCCAGTGGCGGTGAGTGCACCTTGAGCCAAGGCATAAATCTCGCCATCCACACCACGCATGGCGGTCATCACCAAGCTGCCGCCTCGCAAATTGGTCGCTTTGCCAATCGCTGAAACGTTGATGTCAATGCGCTGACCTGGCTTGGCAAAGCCAGGCAAGTCAGCGGTCACCAACACGGCTGCGGTGTTTTTGATATCCACCCGTGCGGCTGTGGTGGCTTGTTCAAAGTCGGTCAAGGGGCCATCAATGCGCACGCCCATTTGAGCCAGCATGGCTTTCATACTTTGGGTGGTGAAAGGCACCGAGGCGTCATCACCCGTGCCTTGCAAACCTACCACCAAGCCATACCCTATCAGTTGGTTGGGGCGTTGTGCCGCCAACGACGCCAAATCCTTGACTCGGTCAGCGCAGGCTGAACCTGCGGCCACCAAGCACAAGGTGGCCAAGCAAGTTTTGATCATGTCAGAAATGCGCGTCATAAAGGTCTCGTTCAATCAGAAAGGCCAGAGCTTGTGCATCAAGCTGGTTCCCCAGCCCACACGGGTGGCATTGGCCAAGTCGCCCGTACCACGGTAAGCAATTTGTGCGTTAGCCAAGCGGCGCGACTGCACTGTGCTGTTGGGGCCCACGTCTTCAGGGCGAATGACGCCAGTGACTTGAATCACCTCGGTGCCCTCAGCCAAACCGAGTTTCTTCTCCCCTCGAATGACCAAGTTACCATTGGCCAAAATCTCAACCACCGTGACGGCAACTGAGCCAACCAAGGAAGCTTGCTGATCGGCCTGGCCTTTGCTTTTGCTGTCAATGGCGTTGTTGTTGAGGTCAATGCCATTCAAGAACGGACTCATCTTGCCGAGCTGGGTACTGAATCCAGTGGGCAAGGTATTTTTGGAGTCGCGGTTGATTTCGCTGTTTTGCGTGCGCGCAGCCTGGGTGGACTCGTTCAACAACACGGTGATGATGTCGCCAACTTGGTAATTTCGGCCACGGCCAAACCAAGCGTCGCTTTGGCGGTTGCTGTAAATGCCACCGGTGGCAACTTTTGGCCGGTCGGAGGCCAAGGGATAGACCGGGGCAAATTCGGGCGAGGGCTTCAACACCAGCTCGGTGTTGTCGGTCGCACAGGCTTGCAGCAAGGCCACCAGGACCAAAGCTGAGAGGGAGCGCAAGGTGTTCATGATGTGCCTTGATCAAACGTTCTGGTTCAAGAACTTGAGCATGCCGTCCACGGCAGAGATGGCCTTGGAGTTGATCTCATAGGCGCGTTGGGTTTCGATCATGTTGACCATCTCCTCCACCACGTTGACGTTGGAGGC
>CAIVLE010000057.1 GCA_903906635.1 uncultured Burkholderiales bacterium
GCTGTGGATGAAGCAAAAAGGCGCCCTGCCCTACGCCTACACCGCCAACCTGGGCCAACCCGACGAGTCTGACTACAACGAAATTCCACGCAAAGCCATGGAATACGGCGCTGAAAAAGCGCGTCTGATCGACTGCCGCACGCAACTGGCACACGAAGGCATTGCAGCCATCCAATGCGGCGCGTTTCACATCAGCACCGGAGGCATCACCTACTTCAACACTACCCCCTTAGGTCGCGCCGTGACGGGCACCATGCTGGTGTCGGCTATGAAAGAAGACGACGTCAACATCTGGGGCGATGGCTCCACCTTCAAGGGCAACGACATCGAGCGCTTTTACCGCTACGGCTTGTTGACCAACCCCAGCTTGAAAATCTACAAGCCTTGGTTAGACCAACTGTTCATCGACGAACTCGGTGGCCGCGCTGAAATGAGCGCCTTCATGACCGCCAATGGCTTTGGCTACAAGATGAGCGCCGAAAAAGCCTACTCGACCGACAGCAACATGCTGGGCGCCACCCACGAAGCCAAAGACCTGGAGCACCTCAACAGCGGCATCAAAATCGTCAACCCCATCATGGGCGTGCCCTTTTGGCGCGAAGACTGCGACGTCAAAGCCGAGCAGGTGAGCGTACGCTTTGAAGAAGGTCAACCTGTGGCCCTGAATGGACAAACCTTCTCGTCACCGGTGGAGCTGTTCTTGAAAGCCAACGAAATAGGCGGTCGTCACGGCTTGGGCATGAGCGACCAAATTGAAAACCGCATCATCGAAGCCAAGAGTCGCGGCATTTACGAAGCCCCTGGCATGGCCTTGCTGCACATCGCCTACGAGCGCTTGGTGACAGGCATTCACAACGAAGACACCATCGAGCAGTACCGCATCAACGGTTTGCGCTTGGGCCGCTTGCTGTACCAAGGCCGCTGGTTTGATCCCCAAGCCATCATGCTGCGCGAGACCGCCCAGCGCTGGGTGGCACGCGCGGTCACAGGCGAGGTGACCCTTGAACTGCGCCGTGGCAACGACTACAGCTTACTCAACACCGAAAGCCCCAACCTCACCTACAAGCCCGAGCGCTTGAGCATGGAAAAGGTCGAAGGCGCCTTCACCCCTTTGGACCGCATTGGTCAACTGACCATGCGCAACCTAGACATCGTGGACACCCGAGCCAAGTTGGGCATCTACGCACACACCGGCTTGTTGTCGCTGGGCACCGACGGCGACTTCTTGAGCTTGACGAACGATCAAAAGAACGATTGATCCTCACACGCCCATTTTGGGCAACCAACAGAGCCCTCGCATGCGAGGGCTCTGTGCTTTGTTAGACAGCCAATCCATCTTTTGTCGCTATGCTTTGAGCCTATGTCACAAAACACAACCCCGTCTAGCGCCCTGTCACTCACCGCATTTGCGACGCTGTTGTTGATCGCCTTCATGATGGGCTCCAACCACGTCGCAGCGCGTTTTGCGTTTGAAAACGGCGTCGATGTCGCCACTGCCATGACCATGCGCAGCAGCGTGACTGCGGTGGTGTTGACGTTGCTGATCTGGCAACAAAAAGTGCAGATCTCACTCACACGGCAAAACAAGCGCGCCTTGTTGGGTGTGGGTGTGTTGGTGGGTGTGCAAAGCTTGTGCATTTACTCGTCTGTGGCACGCATTCCTGTGGCACTGGCGCTGCTGGCCTTTAACACCTACCCACTGTGGACCACCTTGTGGGCGTTTTTGATTTACCGCCACCGCCCTCAAGCCGTGACGCTGCGCGCCATGCCCGTGATGTTGGTGGGCTTGGCTTTGGCCTTGGACGTGTTGGGCGCAGCCTCAGGTTTGGGAGCGCAGGGGCAGTGGTCGCTGATGGGCATTGGTGTGGCGTTTGCCATGGCTGCGGCTGCCACGTTTGCCTTGGCTTTGGTGTTCATTCAACACGAGACCGTAGGGGTAGACGGCCGCGTACGCACCTTGAGCACCATGACATGTGCCGCCGCGATTGGCCTGGTGGCCGTGAGCACACAAGGTGGTTTTCATCTGCCCACCGCTGACGCGGGGTGGTGGGGATTGATGGGCTTGACGTTGTTGTATGGCACAGCGTTCACCATCATGTTCACGGTATTGCCGCGCTTGGGCGTGGTGGGCAATTCGGCCATTATGAATGTAGAGCCCATCTTTGCCTTGGTGTTGGCCTGGGTGCTGTTGGGCCAAGCCATTGCACCTGTTCAAGTGCTGGGAGGTTTGGTGGTGGTGGGCACGGTGATGTTTTTGGGGCTGCGCAAGCGATGAAAAAACTGCGCTCGGGGTTTGCCACGCTGCTGGCCTTGGCGGGCTTGTGGTCCAGCGCAGCCACAGCACAAACGTTGAGCGAAGCCGAGCAAGGTTTTCGCATCATGGCCAACCGTCAGCAAGGCAACTGCGTGACGTGCCATCAGGTGAGTGTGTTGCGCAACGCCAAGGGCATTGACGGCGCAGCGGGCAAGCAAGGCGACTTTGGGCCCGCGCTGGACGGCGTGGCCAAGCGTTACAGCTGGGTGCAATTGCGCCAGTGGGTGATGGACGCGCGCCAGCTCAGCAGCAACACCCTCATGCCGCCATTTGGCACGCTCGAAGGCACCACACAAGCCAACCCAGAGCGCCCCATGCTGAGCGCAGATGAGATAGACAAGGTGACTGCAGCCTTGGCCACTTTGCGCTAGAGTGCCTGACCATGTTGTTCTCTCACTCCCCACTGGCTCGTCGAACTTGGCTGGCAAGCTTTGGCACTGTGGCTGCGGGCGCGTGGACCACGCCAAACGTCCTGGCAGCTCCAGAGCCCAATTCGCAAACCGAGTTGCAAGCGCGGGCATTGCAATCGGCTGGCATTGAGGTGGTACTGCCTCCCTTGGCCGATAACGCCAACGCCATCCCACTGCAGTTCACACTCCAAGCCCCTGCCGGCAAACAGTTGGTGGGCTTTGAGATCATTGCCCCCGAAAACCCCAACCGCGTGATCTTGAAGTTCAAACTGGGCCAAGCCCAAACGCGCTTGAAGTTCAACACCCGCATTCGCTTGGCCATGAGCCAAGAGGTCTGGGTGTTAGCACACCTCAACGACGGCACCAGCCTGGGCCTTGGCACCCACACGGTGGTCACCGCAACGGCATGTTTTGACGAGACCTGACGCCATGGCACACACACTTGATCTGCCTGTTCGCTTGTCGCTGTCGGGGCCTGTGCGCCCCAATGCCGAGGTGGAGGTGCGCTTGTTGTTGGGGCATGTGATGGAAACGGGTTTTCGCCACGACAGCTCTGGCGTGCAAGTGCCCAAAGACATTTTGCAATTCGTCAAAGTGCATGTGGGCGACACCTTGGTATTTGAAGCCGAACTGGGCACCGGAATGGCCGCCAACCCGATGTTCTTTTTTTCCTTGGCCTTGCCGCCCCAAGCGGGCGACATGGTGGTGAGTTGGGCCGACCACCAAGGTCGAAGCGGTCAGCTCAGCCGCCCCCTGGTTTACCGCTGAGCGCCATGCACCACATCAGCCTCAGCCACTGGCCCCGGGCTTTGCTGTTGTGTGTAAGCTTGGCTGCGCCACTGCTGGCTCGTGCACAAGCGCTGCTGAGCGGCAACGAGTTTTTAACGCCGCAGTTGCAAGCCATGCAACAAGATGCGGACGCCAACCCCGTCACACTGTGGATAGAAAAAGGCCAAACCCTGTGGGGCAACAGTTGCCAAAGCTGCCACAACACACCCGAGAGCCTGCGCGCTGCAGCATCTCATCACCCACGACTGGTGACGCACGAGGGCAGTGCGCGCTTGGTCAACCTAGAAGATCAAATCAATGTGTGTCGCCAGCGGGCGGGCCAGCGCCCCCAAAGCGTAGAAGACAGCGACACGCTGTCTTTGAGCGCCTTGCTGCACAGCGTGGGCAAAGGCCAAGCCATTCATGTCCAAGCACCTGCCGATGCTCTAGGCCAGCAACGCTGGCAAGCCGAGTTGGCCCAAGGCGCGCAGCTGTACGCCACCCGCATGGGGCGGCTCAACTTGGCGTGTGTGCATTGCCACGACGGCAAGGTGGGCGCCAACCTGCGCGCTGAAGTGGTGAGCCCCGGGCATCCCAGTGGTTTTCCAATCTACCGCTTGAACTGGCAAAACCTCGGCTCCATCGACCGCCGGTTGCGTGCCTGCTACTCCGGCGTGCAAGCCACGCTGCCAGCCTCAGGCAGCCCAGCCTTGCGCCAGCTGGAGCTTTACCTCAAAGTGCGGGCTCAAGGCATGCCTTTGGACGGGCCGTCGATACGGCGCTGAGACACTGTATGTTCGAGGGCACCTGTAGGCCCATACTCGTAACGCGCTTGCGAAATCTTTCAGCCTGACCCTTGGTGGTGATTCGACAACGGGTATAAATTCGTCCATTTTTTGTGTGTACTTGTGTGTAGAATTTACACTTGAAAAGCAACGATCTGATCAAGCTCATCAAAGCTGATGGTTGGTATCTGGTTCATGTGGTGGGCTCACATCATCCATTCAAACACCCAACAAAACTTGGCAAGGTGACGGTGCCGCATCCCAAAAAAGATTTGCCACTGCCAACGGTTCGCAGCATTTTTAAACAAGCAGGTCTTTAACGCCCCAGGAGTTCTCAGTGCTTTACCCCGTATACGTCCACGTTGGCGATAAAAAACACGCGCATGGTGTGACATTTCCAGATTTCCCTGGCTGCTTTTCCGCAGCAGACTCTTGGGAAGACCTACCTGCAGCCATCCAAGAGGCGGTTGAGGCGCACTTCCACGGCGAACCCAATGCCGTTCCTGCACCGTCACCTCTAGAGAAGTTGTCTGTCATGCCGGACTACCAAGATGGGGGCGTGTGGCTACTGGCCGACATTGATCTTTCACGGATTGATATCAGGCCGGTTCGGCTCAATATCAGTCTGCCATCAAGCCTCGTTCATGAGATTGACGCTTGGACTCAGCAGCACCACATGACACGTTCTGGATTCTTGGCATTGGCAGCGCAAAAAGCAATGCAACCTCAAAAGAGATGAATCAGCCTGAGCTTTTGCTAGACGCAAATAGAAAAAGCCCAACTGCAAGCAGTTGGGCCCTCCAAACGCAAACGTTTAAACCAAGGTCAAGCCATGCTTGCGCAATGGCAGGTCGCGTTGCGGTTTGCCCGTTGCGGCATAGATCGCATTGAGCACTGCCGGGCCCACCACGCAGATGGTGGGTTCGCCCACGCCTCCCCAGAAGTCGCCTGTGGGCACCAACACGGTCTCCACCTTGGGGGTTTCTTTGAGACGCATCAAGGGGTAGGTGTCAAAGTTGCGCTCTTTCATGCGCCCTTTCTCCACCGTGTTTTCACCCAAGAAGACGCCCGACAAGCCCATCACCACCGAACCCTCAATCTGCGCACGCACTTGAGCGGGGTTGACCACGTGGCCTGAGTTCAAGGCAAACACCATGCGGTGAATCTTGACCTCACCTTTGGGCGAAACCGACACCTCGGCCACAGCGGCCGAGTAACTGGCGTAACCCATGAACTGCGCGATGCCCCGAAACACGCCCGGTGGCAGCGGCTTGCCCCAGTCGCCCGCTTCTGCAGCTGCATTGAGCACCCCCAAATGCTTGGGGTGTTTAGCCATGAGGGCGCGGCGAAACTCGAGCGAGTCTTTGCCCGCAGCACGCGCGCATTCCTCGATGAAGCACTCCATGTAAATGCCGTTTTGGTTGGTGTTGACACCACGCCATGGGCCCACGGGCACATGGGTGTTGCGCATCACGTACTCGGTCAGCAAGTTGGGAAAGCTGTAACCGAGTTGGGCATCGCCTGCTTCCTCCCAAAAACCCTGTAATTGCCGCACGTCTTTGTTGTTTTTGATGGCCATGGGGGCCAGCAAGGCATTGAGGGATTGACCCGACACACGCACATGCAAACCAGTCACATTTCCTTTGTCGTCCAGGCCAGCTGACATCTTGGCCATGGAGATCGGACGGTAAAAGTCGTGCGTCATGTCTTCTTCACGGCTCCACACCAGCTTGATGGGTTGGCCCGGAAACTTCTTTGCGACCTGTGCCGCTTGGTCCACATACTCTTGGTGACCACCGCGACGGCCCAAGCCCCCGCCCAAGTCCATTTTGTAGACATCGCATTGCGCCAGGGGAAAGCCCGTGGCTTCGGCCAGCGCGGCCAGTGAGCCCTCCGCGCTTTGCGTGGGCACCCAAGCCTCAGCTCGGTTGCCCGTGATGCGCACGGTGCAGTTCATGGGCTCCATCGTGGCGTGAGCCAAGAAAGGGCTGGTGTAAGTGGCTTCTACTTTCTTGACCGATTGAGAAATGGCGGCAGGCGCATCGCCTTCTTTGCGTTGCCAAAAGTCGCCATTGGCCGTCAAGCCTTCGCGCAGCATGGCGTCGATGGTGGCGCTTGACGTATTGGCATTCACCCCGTCATCCCACACCACGGGCAGCTCAGCCAGTGCGGTCTTGGCACGCCAGAAAGTGTCGGCCACCACCGCGAGCGTGCTGCTGTTGATTTTGACCACGCCTTTGACACCGCGCATCTTGGCAATTTTGCTTTCGTCATAGCTCACCAACTTGCCCCCAAACACGGGGCTTTGCATGACTGCAGCGTTGAGCATGCCGGGTAACTGCAAATCGATGCTGAAAGTCTTGCGACCATCGACCTTGTCGGCCGTGTCCAAGCGACGCATGGACTTGCCCGCAATGCGCCATTGGCTGGGTTTTTTAAGGGTGATGGTGGCTGGATCGGGTGCCGTCAGCTTGGCTGCGTCGTCAGCCACTTTGCCGTAGCTCAGGGTGCGGCCTGAGATGGCGTGGGTGATCACGCCTTCTTTGGCCATCACTTCGGCCACCGGCACACTCCAGCGGTTGGCCGCTGCTTGCATCAGCATCAGGCGGGCCGCTGCGCCGCCTCGGCGCACGTAGTCGTGCGAGGTGCGAATGCCACGGCTGCCGCCGGTCGACATATCGCCCCAGGCACGCTTGCGTGCCAGGCTTTGTCCGGGGGTAGGCATTTCGGTGGTCACTTTGGACCAGTCGCAGTCGAGCTCTTCGGCCACCAATTGGGCCAGGCCCGTGCGTGTGCCTTGGCCCATTTCGGAGCGGGCAATGCGAATGACCACCGTGTCATCGGGTTTGACCACCACCCAAATGTTGATTTCATTGGGCGTGAGCGTGGTGTAAGCAGCTTGCGCCATGGCGGTGGGCGCAAAGCTCAGGCCCAAAGCCAAGCCACTGCCCACTGCGGCAGAGCTGACCAAAAACTGGCGACGTGATGTCATGAGTGAGGTGTTGGGTGTTGAGGTCTGTGTCATGGTGTGTCTCCTCAAGCTTGAGCGTTGATGTCAACTGACTCGTATGACGCCAACACGTCACCGAGTTTCATTTGGCCCGCTGCCACATGGATGGCGTCTCGAATACGCTGGTAAGTGCCGCAGCGGCAAATATTGCTCATGGCTTCGTCGATGTCGGCATCAGTGGGTTTGGGTTTGCGCGCCAACAAGGCGGCAGCTGCCATCACTTGGCCCGACTGGCAATAGCCACATTGGGGCACGTCCAACTCGGCCCACGCTTTTTGCACAGCATGGGTGGCGTTTTTGGACAAGCCCTCGATGGTGATGACCTTCATCTCGCCCACCGCTGAGACAGGGATGGAGCACGAGCGTGCGGGTTGACCGTTGAGGTGCACGGTGCAAGCGCCACATTGCGCCACACCGCAGCCGTATTTGGTGCCTGTCAATCCCAGCACTTCGCGCAAGGCCCACAGCAGGGGCATTTGCGGTTCTGCGTCCACGCTGCGGACGGTTCCGTTGACATTCAATTTCATGCTCACTCTCCTTAGGTTTGGAATGGATCAAGTTTGGCGCATTTCGCGCAATTCGGCATTGGCATGACGCAATCGGTCGGCAATTGCCAAAGCCACAGCGCGCATGACGCTGATGCTCATCACGGGGTCACCCACCGCCACCTTGGCAAAGGAACGGCGGTCGATTGAAATCAATTCTGTGTCGCGCGTGGCTTGCACATCGGCCGAGTGAGCTCGCCCATCCAAGAACGACATTTCACCAAAAAACTGTCCTCTGCTAAAGGTGGCCAAGTGAATCGTCTTGCCATCGGCCACCGGCAAGCTGACCTTGACCTCGCCCCGGCTGATGAGCATCAACTCGTGCCCCACCGTGTCTGCGGCAAACACCACATCACCCGCTTGGTAGGCTCGCACCACCTGGCAGCGCTCCAAGGCGGCCAACTCAGCGTCATTCAAGCCTTGGAAGACCTCGAACTTGCCCAAGGACAAACCTTCGCCTGACACGTGCTCGTGGCCTGCCAGTTTGAGAGTCTCGTCTTCAATCCACTCCAAGGCATCGTCAAACTCGTCAAAAATTTTGGCGGTGTTGTCTGATAACAAACCAATGTGGTCCACATAGGAGCGCAGGTCTCGTCCGTTGGGCAAGCGCTCAGGCACACGGGTGAGTACGAGCCGGGCATTTTTTTCGGCCAGCATGTTGCGAATGCGCTCAATCATGTGCCCCGCCGTCATGTCCATCGACTGCACACGCAAGAAGTCGAGCAACACAAAGCGCGCGCCGCTTAGCTCTGGTTCGATGGCACTGTAGAGCTGGTCGGTGGTTCCAAAAAACAAGCTCCCTTGCAATTCAAAAATCACCGTGTGCTGGCCTTCTTTGGCCAACACGTCCAGCTCGTGCAGGTTGCGCACGCGGGATGAAAACACCTTGTTGCCAAAGCTCTTGCGACGGATGGTAGAGGTGTGGATTTGCTCGCGCAAGAACAACAAAATGGCCATGGCCACACCCACGCCCGAGGCAGCAATCAGGCTCACGGTGTTGGCCACAATCACCACCAAGATGATCACACAGAAGTCAAGCACCGTGTCTTTGGAGCGAACCAAGTGCCATGTATGCCAGTCGATCATCTTCAAACCAATGACGATCAACAGAGCAGCCAACGCAGCCACAGGGACCCAAGCGATCAACGAGGTCAACAAGACAATCGCCAACAACGACCACAGCCCCTGGAACACGCCCGACAAGTAGGTCGCGCCGCCGCTGGCTTTGTTCACCAAGGTCGCCCCCATGGTGCCTGCACCGGGTGCGCCACCAATCAAGGCCGAGGCCAAGTTGCCCAAGCCTTGTCCAATCAACTCTTGGTTGGAGTTGTGGCGCGAGCCGGTCAACGCGTCCAAGACCACACACGTTTTGAGGGTGTCAATCGACAACAACACCGCCAAGGTCACGGCTGGGAATACGATGTGCTCCCAATGCGGCAAGCCTGACTCAGACATGCTCTTCCAGGGTCCGCTCAGGGTATCAAGCAAGCCCTCACTGCCCACTGCCAACGGCCCAATGATCAAGGGGTTGTCATGCAAGGCACGCAACTGCGGCCAGGCGCTCAAGGCCAGCAACCAATACGCAGCCATTCCCGCCAACAAACCCAAAATGACCGCAGGCACGCGGGTGGACAAGCGCGGCGCGAGCAACATCACCCCAGCGGTGGCTGCGCCCACCACCAAGCTGGGCAATTGCCAGAGTTCTGGTGCCATCAAACCTTGCCACCAATTCATTCCTTTGGGCAAGGCCATCCACTTGGGCAACTGACTCATGACAATGATCAAGCCCACACCGCTCAAGTACCCGCTGACGACCGGAAACGGCATGTACTTGATCAGCTCACCAATGCGCAACAAACCAAAAGAGATTTGCACCAAGCTACTCAAGAGGGCCACCAAGAACAAGGTCATCACCACTGCGCCCACGCCACTGCCTTGTTGAGTCATTTGGATGGTCAGGGCCGACAACACCGCCGCTGCAGGCGCGCAGGGGGCCGAGATCAATCGCTGCGTGCCGCCAAAGGAGGCGGCAATCAAGCCCAAAGCAGCCACACCCAACATGCCAGCCAAGGCGCCTTTGGCGCCGTACTCTGCCCCCAGGGGAGAGAAGATGGTGACTCCAAAGGCGATGGCCGAGGGCAGTGCGACCAGCATGGCGGCAAAGCCGCCCCAGATGTCGCCCGATAAGTTGTTGGGTGCGCGAAAGGCAAGTGTGCTCATGGGCTTAGCCTAACATTCAACGGGTGCTACTTCCTCTGGGTGTTTGTGCCAGTAGACCCATGAGTTCGCTCTTCCACCATTTGGCTTGTCCGGTCGTGCCGTGGCCAGAGGTTTGGTCAGACGCCGGAATCAAAAACAAGCGCGCCGAGGGCAAGCGTTGCAAAGCTTTCTCCATCAAACCCAAGCTAGGCGGATTGCGCTCATCATCGGCCGAATTGATGACCAAGACCTTGGCCTTGATCTTTTCCAAATGCGGATTGGGGTTGTAGTCGCGTGACGCTTCCCACAAGTAAAGGTGGTTGTTGGCGTCCGCAGTAGACGGCGCTTTCAAGCTTTGGTCCAGCAAGGCGTCGGCCTTTTCACGCGTGGGGGCCTTGCGGTACAGCCCTTGATCGCCACCGTTCGTGGCCACGGTGAAAAAGACATTGGCAAATTGCAAGCTCGGCGGTTGGGTGGTGTAGTTGCCGTTCATCCACGCGGGGTCCCTGCGAATCGACTCCACGATGAAACGGCGCATCATCCAGTTGCGCCCCGACATGGGGTTAGGCGTGGAGGCCATGGGCACCAAGACGTCCATGAAGTCTGGATGCGTCACGCCCCACACCCAAGCGTGCATGCCGCCCATCGAGTTGCCCAACACCATGCGCACATGTTGAAGGCCCAAGCCCTCGGTCAACAAGCGGTAATGCGCTGCCACCATGTCGTCGTAATTGAAGCGCGCAAACTGGGTGCGCAATCCGTCAGAGGGCTTGCTGGAGCGGCCCGCTCCCAAAGCGTCGGGCAAGATGATGAAGTACTTTTGGACATCCAGGGCTTGGCCTGGACCAAACAACTCACCCGCGAACTCGGGCGTCAAAAAACTGGCGCCGTCGCTGGTGGTTCCATGCAACAACACCACCGGCTCGCCGCGCGGGTCCCCCACCGTGGTGTAGGCCAGACGCACCTCGGGCATCACCTCACCGGTATGAAAGCGAAAGTCTTTGGCCACCCAAACGCCGCTTTGAGGTGTGGGGTAATTTTGGGCATAGCCCAGACAAGCGCTCAAGAGTCCCAACAGTGCCAACAGTTTTTTCACAACTCGCCCCATCTCTGTGCTCCAGCCTCTAAGCGTTTAAAACCACCCGGCACTCTACTGATTTAGCGCCGTACAGGTGTCGCCCATGCAACTGCTGGGGTCGATCTCCCCCCTAAGATCGTTCACCATCCAGCGTTTGAAAGAAAGTTGCGTGTGCTCAACCGACTGTTTGCCGTTGCCGCCTTTTGCGTTGTTTGCGCCGTCTGTGGGCCTGTGCTGGCTCAGCGCGAGCCTGAAGTCTTGTCCGAGGTGACGGTCCAAAGCGGGCGCTTGGCACAAAAACAATTTGACGCGCCTGCGTCGGTCTATGCCATTGATGCGCAGACCATCCAAAACTCTGGCCCCCAAGTCAACTTATCGGACGTCTTAGCCCAAGTGCCCGGGGTGGTGGCCTTGAACCGCAATAACTATGCGCAAGACGTGCAAATCTCCATCCGCGGCTTTGGCGCGCGTTCGGCCTTTGGCGTTCGTGGCATTCGCATCATCACCGATGACATTCCCGCCACCATCCCCGATGGCCAGGGCCAAACCTCCACCGTCAGCATGACCTCTGCTGAACGCATCGAGGTCTTGACGGGACCTTTGGCCCAGCTGTATGGCAACGCTTCGGGCGGCGTGATCCAAACCTACACCCGCGAAGCGGGGGATCAGCCCGAGTTGCGTAACCAACTGAGCGTGGGATCCTATGGACTGACTCGGACCGACTGGCAAATGAGCCAACGCAGCGGCTCTGTCGGCCTGGTGGCCGACTACAGCACCTTTGGCACCAGCGGCTACCGCGACAACAGCGATGCGCGCCGACAACAACTCAACAGCGTCATCACTGTCGACGCCCAACCCGACACCCGCGTCAAACTGATCCTCAACGTCTTGGACATGCCCTATGCCAAAGACCCCACGGGTCTGAGTGCGACCGACGCGCTGGCCAAACCCTCGTCTGCCTCAGCCCTGGCAGTGCTCAATGGAGCGCAAAAAACCGTCAGCCACCAACAAATGGGCGTGGTGGTTGACCATCGCTTGAGCAGCGACTTGAGTGCCAAGGCACGTGTCTACTCGGGCACACGTGAGACGCTGCAATACCAAGCGGGGACCGCCACGTCGACGCCCCCAAAAGCCACCTGGGTGGGCTTGAGTCGCGATTTCGATGGCTTTGGATTGCAACTCAACGGCAAAGCCAAACTGAGCCCTTCGCAACGCATGGATTGGGTGATTGGCTTTGACCAAGATCATTCGGTGGAGCAGCGCCAAGGCGGTGGCACGCAAAGCGGGGTCAAAACCTCTGGCCTGACGCGCAACGAGTCCAACCAAGCCAAAAATAGCGACTACTTCGCACAAACCAACTGGCACCTGGCTGAGCGCTGGACGCTCACCATGGGCGTTCGCAGCAGCGAGGTGGTGTTGAGCAGCGTCAACCAATGCTGGGATTCAAGCTGCACCGCCAGGGGCGACACCGGAAGCGCCACCTACAAGGCAACCAGTACTGTGTTGGGTGCGACATGGCATGTGCGTGATGACCTCAACCTGTACCTCAACCAAGGCCGTGGATTTGAAACACCGACACTGTCTGAGACGGCCTATCAAAACAGCACCAACACCGGAGGCTTTAACTTACAAGCCTCCAAGAGCGAGCACTGGGAGTTGGGCAGCAAGTGGTTGCTCAATGCCAACTCACGCCTTGACGCCGCTTGGTTTCGCATCAAAACTGACAACGAAATCGCCGTCGACTCCTCGGCGGCCAACACCTCGTACAAAAACGTCGGCCAAACCGTGCGAGAGGGCGTGGAGCTTTCTGCGCGCAGCGCCATCACCGCGCACTGGCGCACACAGGCCTCCTACAACTACATCAGCGCCACCTACCAACAAGGCTTTGGGGGTGTTCCCGTTGGCAGCAGCCTGCCCAGCATTCCGGCGCGACAACTCTTTTCGTCCCTTCAATGGTCTGAGAAAGGGTTTGCCCTGCCAGGGGGAAAACCCGCTTTGGGGACCGAGCTGTCGCTGGACTGGGTGGCACGCTCGCAGGTCTGGGCAAGCGACCTCAACACACCGGGCACGAGTGCCGCTGGGTTTGGCCTCTTGAATGCGCGGGCACGCCAGCGTTACTCATGGGGTCATGCACAAATTGAGGCGTTTGTGGGCATTGACAACTTGACCAACAAAGACATGGTGGGCTCGGTGATCATCAACCAAAAGGCGTCTCGTTATTTCGAGCCTGGCTTGCCACGCAACTGGGTGATGGGCGTGCAAAGCCGTATCCCCTTGTAAGCCAGTCCTAGCGATTACCCTCACGCGCAGGCCATGAATCGCCTTTGCGACTCGCCTGCGGTTTGACTTCGTTTTAAATCCACCACCTCACACAAGGAGACCTCCGTGCAACAACGACGCTTCATCCGCACGCTGCAACATGCAGCCCTTACCCTGGGCCTGGGCCTGGCCAGCGCAGGTGCTTTTGCGCAAGCTGCGGCTGCCCCCGCCATTCCACCTTCTTGGGCACAAGGACGTACCCCCGATCAAGTGGCGTTGAATTTGACGCCCAACCCACCGGGCATGACCGCTTTGCCAGCCAGCGACATTCCGACCCAAAACCTCAAAGCACCTGCTGGCTTTAAAGTAGAGCTGTGGGCCTCGGGCATGCCCAATGCCCGCTCGATGGTGCAAAGCCCCAGCGGCACATTGTTTGTTGGCACCCGCTTCACGGGCAACGTCTATGCCGTGATCGACAAAGGTGACAAGCGCGAAGTCAAAACCATCGCCAAAGGCCTGCACCGCCCCAACGGCGTGGCCTTCAAAGACGGCTCGCTGTATGTGGCCGAGTTGTCGCGCATCATCCGCTACGACAACATCGAAGCCAACCTCGACAACCCACCTGCACCTGTGGTTGTGTTTGACGCCCTGCCCAACGACGAAGCGCACGGCTGGAAGTTCATGAAGTTGAGCCCGGACGGCAACTATCTGTATTTCCAAATCGGCACACCCGCCAACATCGTGGTGCAACCCGTGACGCACGCCACCATCGTGCGCCTGAACCTCAAGACCAACAAACTTGAAACCATGGCCCATGGCGTGCGCAACAGCGTGGGCATGGACTTTCACCCCGTGACCAAAGAACTCTGGTTCACCAACAACGGTCGCGACTGGGTCAATGACGACCTGCCCAACGACACCTTGCACCGCCTCACCCACAAAGGCATGAACTTTGGCTATCCCTTCTGCCACCAAGGCGACTTGCTGGACCCAGATCACGGCAAAGGGCGCAGCTGCGACGAGTTTGACAAACCCGTCTTGAAGATTGGCCCACACGTGGCGGCTTTGGGCATGCGTTTTTATACCGGCAAACAATTTCCAGCTGAGTACAAAAACAACATCTTCATCGCTGAGCATGGCTCTTGGAACCGTACCAAGAAATCCGGCTACGACGTGGTGCGCGTGGTGCTCGATGCCAAAGGCAATGTGACCAAAAAAGAAGTTTTCATCTCCGGCTGGGCTTCCGGCGAAGACTACTTCGGTCGCCCCGCTGACGTGCATGTCTTGAAAGACGGCTCGATGCTGGTGTCTGACGATGTAGCGGGCGCGATCTTTCGCGTGACCTACGCGAAATGAGCTTGCTCAAGCTCTCCAAGGCCATTCAAGGAATGGCCTTTTTTACGTTGACGCTTGCTAGCACGCTGGCGTTTTGTGCACCTGATGCGGCGGCCGGCAAAGCCAAAGCTCAGGTATGTGCGGCATGCCACGGCGAGCAAGGGGTGTCTTCCATTGCAGGTGTGCCGCATTTGGCCGCGCAGCCGCCGCTGTCGGTGTTCTACCAGTTGCTGCAATTTCGTGACCAACGCCGAAAAGGCGGTGGCATGGAAGCCATTGCTGCGAGCCTGAGCGAGCAAGACATGCGAGACATTGCCGCGCATTACGCCGCCCAACCCGCTCCCCCTGCCCAATCGGGCGGTGACGCCGCCAAAATTGCCAAAGGCCAAACCATAGCTCAACAGCAATATTGTTCCTCATGCCACGGTGCCCAGTTGCAAGGCCAAAAGCATGTGCCCCGTTTGTCGGGACAAGCCAGCGACTACTTCACCCTTCAATTGCGCAACTTGCGCTCGGGCGCACGCGCTGACATGGACGGCACCATGGGCAGCGCCGCACGCAGCTTGAGCGACGAAGAAATTGAAGCCATGGCGGTTTACTCAGCCAGCTTGCCTTAGCGCTCAAGCCTTTGTGTGTCGCCGGCGCTACAACAGGTGCACGCTGGAGTCGGCGACAAATTGCAGGGCCAATGCTTGGGCATCGGCCCTGCTTGCCGCACAAGTCATCACATACCCAATTCGGTCAGCGTTTTCCATCGGTTCACGCACTGGTGAGCCTGTTGATTTCAAGATTTCTACGCAGCAAATGCGCGGGTCTGTCAAAGGCGGAGATACCACCCGATCAAGCACTCCGGGCCTATCGGCCACGATCCAACGGGTGACAGCCACGTCGCCAGTCACAGGCAAAGGATGCAGTGGGAGTCCTAAGTGCAAGTCGATCAAATCTGAGTGCACCGAGCGATGCAAGGCGTAGGACATCAACCGAGGAATTTTGGCCCCCACCAAGCGCGGATTGATCTCAATCAATTGGATGGCGTCTTGCGAGACCATCAACTCAACATGGGTCGCTCCACAATCAAAACCCACCGCGTCGAGCACGGCAAACACATAGTCTTCGATGATGCGGTATTGCCCTTGATTGGGCGTGAAACACCCGCCTTGAATGGCAAACGACGGGGGCTCGAAAAACAGCTTTTCATTGATGCCCAACAACTGATGCACGCCGTCTTGGGTGAACGTGTCGCAGCCAATCACGATGCCCGACATGAATTGCTCGACCAACAAGCGGTCATTGGCTTGCACCCCCAGGCCATAGTCAGCGCGCGAAGGCAGCATGTCCTCAAGGGGGGACATGACGGGATCGAGGTCGAGTTCGGTTTGAAGCACCACCACATTTTGCGAACCATAGCCGTCGGCTGGTTTGATCAAGACGGGCAATCCAATCTCAGCCACCGCTTGTTGGAGCTCCAGGGTTGAGCTCGCCAATGCAAAAGCGGGTTGCCTCAGGCCATGCGCCTGTAGCCGAGCTCGGACATTGAATTTGTCGCGCAGCAGCACAGCAGCATCTGGGTTGAGGTATTTCAATTTCAGCATCTGTGCGATGTTGGCAGCCTCAATCAGGCGTATGTCCAAGAGGCACAGCACGGCATCGAAAGCCAAGCGTTGGTGGCTCTCCCACACCTTGGCTTGCACGGTTTGCATATCAAAGCTCGGCACCTCCAAACACGAGGTGGCACGCTCTATCCAAGGGCGCACCTCAGCTTGTTGTTGGTACAAGGCCAAATCAGCCGTCAAAAATGTGAAGCTGTCGCCTCTGTCATGGGCTGCTTGCAAGATATCGGTGTCATTGCCACCGGGCAGTTCAATGATGAGCAGGTGCGCCATGAGGTCTCACCTGCCTTGGACTGAAGACTGCGCTTGAGCCAGGGCAGCAAAGCGCAGGCAGGTACTTTGCAAGCGCTCTTCAAATTCCGCATCAAAGAAGTAACCCATATCGGTCCACGCTTGGTGGGCGTAGGGTACACAGATGGACTCTCCAAAAACAATACCCCCCACATAGCCAAACAAGGCCCTCGCCGATGGCAAGCCAACCGAGCCGCCACTGCCACCGGTCGAGGCAGAGGTCAACAAAACAAGTTTGTCTAAAAATGGATTTTGAAATGCAGGGTCGATGTAGGCCAAGCGAGACACCCAGTCAACGATATTTTTGAGATAAGGCGTGAGCTGTCCGTTGTACTCTGGGCTAGCCACCACCACACCATCACAGGCCATCAGCACTTGGTGCAATGCGACCACTTGGGCTTTTACGGACGGCGCATCCTCCAAGTCTTGATTGAACAAAGGCAATGACTGGGCATAGGCGTCTGCGCTGAGCAGCGTGCAGCTGCCCTCGAGGTGCTGGGCCAAGTGGTTCAGCAACCGGGTGTTCAACGATGCTTGACGTTGGCTGCCAGAGAGAAGGAGAAGTTGGGTCATGAGGGTGCTACTCGGGGGTGAGGCCTGCAGTATGGATGGCAGCGTGCCACGCTTTGAGCTGAGTTTGGGCGTACTCCGCCAGCTTTTCTGGCGACGAGCCCGAGGGCTCAAAACCAAGTTTGGTGAATTCGAGCGCCACATCCTTGCTTTGCAAGATGTGATTGATCGCTGCAGAGAGGGTCTGAGTGATTCCCGCAGGCATGTGCGCCGGACCAAAGACTCCTGCCCAGGGCACGATGGACAACTCTCGCATCCCACACTCGCCCCACGTGGGCGTGTCGGGCAGCAAAGCACTGCGCTTGTCAGACATCGCGGCCATGGCCTTGAGCTTGCCCTCTTTGACAAAGGGTAAAGCATTGACGGGCGTGGCGAACATGAGCTGAATGCGACCCGCCACAAAATCGGTCATGGCGGGTACTTCACCTTTGTAGGGAATTTGCGTGGTGTGCGTCTGGGTTTGCGTGTCCATCTCAGCCGCCATCACGATAGAGGCCACATTGCCGGTGCCGTAATTCACCTGGCCAGCGTGCGCATGTTCATAGGCGATCAGCTCAGGCACGGTTTGCACCGGCAAGCTGGGATGCGCAAACAAAAACATCGAGAACTTACCCATCGTGCTGATGGGTGCGAAGTCTTTGATGGGGTCGTAACGCACGGTTGTGTGTAGCGAGGGCACAGCCGACATGGCGCCATACGTGGCCATGAACAGGGTGTAACCATCCGGGGCCGCGGCGGCCACAGCCTCGGCCGCTATCGCACCATCGGCACCAGGGCGGTTGTCCACCACGACCGCTTGGCCTAACCTCTCAGCCAGGGGCTTGGCCAAAATGCGTGCCACCAGATCTGCACTCCCGCCCGCCGGAAAGGGGACCACTAAATGAATGGGTTTACTCGGATACGGCAAAGCTGGCTGAGCAGCTTGCAGCGGCAGCGCAAGCGTCGACAGCCCCAGGCCTATCCCACCCATAAAAATCAGCCACTTGACAAGTGTGCCCCCCAAGGTGCGTTGGCCGGCAGGCAATAGGGATGCGGTTAAAAATTTCATGACCAGTTGTGTTCAGATCGATTCGGCCAAACGCATGCCCATCGCATAGGTAGGTGATTGGGGGTTGTGTCCATGCCTGCGACGCGTTCTGGCCAGGTCTCTGAAACGGGCAAAGCTGCCTCCTCGCGCAACGCGGTAGCTGCCATGGATGTCGACCAAATGGTCAGTCACAAAGCCCCCTCCGGGGTAAGCCTTGTAAGGGTCGCTGACATATTCCTCTACATTGCCCGCCATGTCGGACAAGCCAAAAGCAGACTCGCCCCCCACA
Organism: uncultured Burkholderiales bacterium; assembly: GCA_903906635.1. Classification (GTDB taxonomy): domain Bacteria; phylum Pseudomonadota; class Gammaproteobacteria; order Burkholderiales; family Burkholderiaceae_C; genus Limnohabitans. The sequence continues at coordinate 18,491 of CAIVLE010000057.1, forward strand.
AAAGCCCCAACGGGTGAGCTGCTGAACAGACCGGTCTCAGCGGTGTTGCACAGGTTGGCATCAAAGTCGGGTCCCCAAGGGAATTCATGCATCAGCGGCCCTGCAGCCGCCCACTCCCACTCGGCCTCAGTGGGCAGTCTGAATGCACGCCCTGTTCTTTTTGCCAACCAGCTCACATAGGCATCGGCAGCCTCAGGCGTGAGTGTGTACACCGGATGGTTGGATCGCTCAAGGGGATAGCGGCGAAAGTCCCAGCTGGTGGGAATTTCTGGGTAACCGGTGTCGAGTAAAAAATGTTGGTACTCGGCATTGGTGAGCGGATACAGGGCCAGCATGTAAGGCGCCAACTCGAGGGTGTGCTGGGGACACTCTTTGTCAATCCAGATGCGGTTTAGACCTAAACCGTCAAAGCGTTGTAGCACGTGATCGACACGGTCCTTGGGTAAGCCTATCGTCACCTCCCCCCCTGAGATCCTCACCATCTTGGGGTGGTACGTGTCAATACGCGGGTCGCCGATCAAAGCCAACAAATTACCGCATGCGATGCGCTCAGACAGGGTGGATGTTTGGGCACTGAGTACATCGAGCAGGGCCGATTGAGACAGTCCGTACAACAATCGATAGGCTTTACCGACTGAGTCATCGAGGCGCCCAACTCGGTAGTGGTTGGGTAAACCCAAGCGCTCCCGGTCTGTCATGGTCCCACACAGCGTGTCAGGGAAAACCGGCCAATGCCAATCTTGTGTACTTGTTGTTGTCATACATTTTTAGCCCTGCTCACGCATGCACGGCATATATATTTCCGTCGTAGCTGGATGCTAAAAATTGCCCCTTGGTGTCCCAAGTGATCGCAGAGATGCCAGCGGTGGTTGGGCGTTCAAATTGGGTCCATCGCTTTTGCTTGAGGTCAAACATGGCCAAGGTGCCTGCGTAGCTGCCCGTCAAAATCTGTGATTTGTCGTCATTGATGCCGATACATTTCACCGAATTGGGGTGCGGACTGGGGTAGACCTCTGCGCCGCCATGGTCACTCCAAATTCGCAGCGATCGGTCTCGACTCACGGTGGCAAAGTGGTGTTGATCGACCACGCAGCAGTCGTTGGTGATTTTGTCGTGCGCCTTGTTGATACGCTTGACCAAGGAGCCATCGCTGACACGGTGCCAAGCAATGTCCGTGTTGGCACAGACAGAGAAAAGCTCCCCCTGACTGAAACTCAAACCCTTGACCGCGTTCTCATAAATTTTCAGTACTTGATGCAGCACGGGTTTGTGGCTGGCGTTAAAGATCAACACCTCACCGGTGTAGCAACCGATGGCGAAAAAAGGCTGGCCTGAAAATTCATACGCCACACCACAATTCAATGGAGAGTGGTGTGTGTAGAGCACCTGCCCGGTCAAGGCGTCAAAGAGTTGCCCCATTTGGCCCCCGGTTAGCACCTGGTCGCCACTGCTGAGTAAGAAGTTACACAAGCTGCCCATCTCGGCAACATCAGCGCCATCTCGGCAGACCTTGCCCGCGTCTCCCACGGTGTAAATGTGTCCATGGACCTCAAGCACGTCATTCAATGCTGCACCCGCAGCAACCGCCTGGACATCCCATGTCGCTGTTTGCACATCGAAGATGGCATAAGTCGATCCAAACGTGCCAGTCGCCACACGGCCATCTTCCAAAATCGTGGCAGCGCGCGCCCACACGGTCTCAGGCAATTGAGTTCGCCCAATTTCAACCGGCGTTTGATCATGTGCGACGTTCCAAATGCTCATCGATCGGTCATAGCTCAGGCACACCAAGTGTCCGTTGTGGCTATTGAGCGCCACCTTCTTGATACCTGCCGCATGTGCAGTGAAGAATCGAGTTCTGTCTCCCTCAATCACCACAATGCGCCCCAAATCGTCACCCGCGTAGATCACGCCACTGGGAGATATCTCTAAACTGTCTGTGCGTATCTGCAAGTCATTGGTTTGCACCTCTTGTCCAGAGCAAGCATCCCACCTGCGTATGGTGCCGTCCACACTGGTGGAGACAACGAAACGGCTATCAGGTGTCCAGGCCAAGGACAACACATTGCCGGTGTGGCCCTCGCAAGTTGTGAGGCATTGGCCTTGCAAATTAAAAATACGCACCAATCGGTCGAGTGCGCATGTGGCGATGCGCTGATCGTCTGGTGAAAACACCGCCATGTCCACATCGTCTCCATGCCCAGGCAATACAGCCTGTAGTCGCATGGTGGGCAAGGCCCACAACCTGGCCGAGTAGTCGCTGCTGGCACTGACCAACCAACGACCGTCTGCACTGAAAGCACAGTTGTTGATCAAATGGTCGTGAGTGCCCCGAGCCAAGGCTTTGCGGGTCTTGTTGTCCCAAAGAATAAGTTTGTTGTCGTAGCCCGCTGTGGCTACGAAATCGCCATGTGCAGCGATGCCAGCGATCGGTCCTTCATGCAGCATGGCGATTTCCTCTCGTAACTGCCGTTAAGCAGCGGTATTGACCAAGCTGCTTGCAGCGTCCATGCTCTTGAGCTTGTTGTCCAAACTTTGTAAGAAGTTGGACACAGAAGCGGTGGAACTTTGACCACCCAAGGATCCCATCAGGTTGGCAAAACTCGATTGCAAGTTGCTGTTGGTCGAAGAGGCGCTGGCTGGCAGTGCGCTCGGGTCAGCACTGGCGCCGGGGGCACCACCCATTTGCTGAATCAAGCTCTCTAGGCTGGCTTCGAGCTGAGCGTTGGACGTTGGCGCAGCAGCAGCACGACTGTTGAAGAAGTCTTGCGTGGTCGGGCTGGGTGCAGCTGCCGTCGAAGCCGTTGCAGCGGCAGATGGCGCCGGTGGCATGTTGAGCAAAAAGCTCCCTTGCCCACTGGCACCGGCTGTGGTTTGCCCTTGCTGTTGTAGGGCTGCCTCCAAGTTTTGAATGAAACTGTTGAAGGCCGCGCTGGCGTCGCTAGACGCTGTGGTGGTGCCATCGGTCCCGCCACTGGCCGTGCCGGAGGTCTGAGTGGCTTCGGCTGCGCGGTGGTGGCCACCATGGCGAGCATGCATGGCTTGGGCAGCTTGCTGAGCGCCCGCCAAGTCACCCGCTTGCAAAGCGTCACCAATTTTGCTCAGTGCGCTGTTGCCTGTGCTGGCATTGCTCTTGATACCTGCAAAGGCTTGTTGAGCGCTGGCAAGGTCTCCGGTTTTCAATGCGGACATCAGGTCCTTCATTCCTTGTTGGCGTTGTTGCCAACCACTGACCGAGCTTGTTTGATAACTTGCCCAGCCAGCGTTTGATCCGCCGACTCTCATTCCCATGGTGTTGCCCCTTCAAAGCGTGGATGGATAGACAAAACCCCTGCAGCACCTTGACTCAGGCACTCAGTTGTTTCGTCCGACGCTCGAAATCCCGCAAGAACCACACCACCAGAAGGGGTTTACAAAGTAAAGACTTAAAGCCCTAAAAACAAACACCAAAGAACTCATTTCTTATTAAAGATGGGCCGATAACAGATCGCAGAGGGCTCTCGTCAGTGAAAAGACGTGCCAAAGCGGTCATGCTTTGCCGCTGCAGCGGCAGCACTTGTCCGGCTGAACTCACAATCTTGGGCAAGTCTTTGCCGCCTCTTGCCGTGACCCGCCGTCACTTGCCGCGACATGGAAGCTTTACAAAAAATAACCTTAAGTCAGCTAAGGTTATGCCGATCTCCAGAGATGCAAAGAAGCCATTTCGGCTTTTAGGTTCAGTGAAAGGAACTTTATGGGAATGCGTGTCGGCGGCTCCAATGCCGCTTGGGCTTCACAAGCCTCCGCGGTCAGCAGTTGGCAACAACGCCAACAAAGCACCAAAGACTTGTTCGCAACGCTTAACGCGGGTGACTTGGCTGGAGCTCAAAAAGCGTTTGCTGCTTTTGCAGCAAGCAACAACATCAAGAGCGATAGCCCCATGGGGCAACTCGGGAAGTCTCTTCAAAACGGTGACCTTGCAGCGGCTGAGAAAATTGCCCAGTCCATGCAAAAGAACCGCTCTACCAGCCCCGTCTCCGCACAAGCCAATGCACAGAACAACCAAGTTCCCTCTGTCTTGAGCATGCTGCGAGGACAAGGCGGCCAAGTCAACGTGCTGGCTTGAGCCTGCGCATTGAACGCCTCAGGGGCCCACTTCGGTGGGTCTTTGTTTTTTCAAGCGCTTAGCCAAAGGCTTTTCTTGGCGCTTGGCCGACTGCGCCGCATCCACTTGTGTCCACAACGGCGCACGGCTTTCGTCGTTGTGCAAGTGAACAAACTTTTGCAGCAACTTCATGAACACTTTTTGCTCAGACGGGGTCAGAGGTGCAAGGAGCTTCTCGCGCATCCGGTAGACCCCGTTGACGGTGTCGTCCAACAGCTTTTTGCCCTCTGTGGTCAAACGCAAACTCAACAGCCTTCGGTCAACGCGGGAGACCGTGCGCGCAATCAGGCCACGTTGCTCCAGCTTGGCAGCGGTCAAGGCGGCAGACGAAGTGTCAATGCCAATCAGGCGTGCCAGACGCACTTGGTCGACGTCGGGTGTTTCGTGGATCATGCGCAAAATGGCAAACTCTTTAGGACTCACAAAGTCCCCCACCTCTTCATGAAACATGCTCACCGTGATTTGATGGGCACGGCGCATCAGGTGCCCCGGTTGATCGTAAAGATCTGCAGAGACCGATTGGCGAGACGTGGCTTGTTTTTTCATGACGCGTGTATTTTGAGGCAAGGCATTAGGGTATTTCCGTGCTCGGCTGATGAAAGTCATGAAATACCATGAATCCTTCAGCATACTGAAGGAATACGCCAGTGACCGACCGAACATTTTCCAAACGTGCCTTCTTGGTCCAAGTGGCCTGCGCGGCAGCGTGTTTGCCCAGCTTGGCTTTTGCGCAAACAACCCCCTTCAAGGTGGGTTTGATCTTGCCCATGACTGGGCCCTTCGCGTCCACAGGTCGACAAATCGATGCTGCCGTGAAGCTCTACATGGCAGAAAACGGCAGCGACGTGGCCGGGCGAAAAATAGAAGTGATCTTGCGCGACGACGCGGGTGTGCCCGATCAGTCCAAACGCATCGCCCAAGAGCTGGTGGTCAACGACAAGGTCGATGTGTTGGCCGGTTTTGGGATCACCCCATCTGCCCTGGCCGCAGGCCCCATTGCCACGCAGGGCAAAACACCCGCTGTCATCATGGCGGCGGCCACCTCAGGCATCGTCGCGACATCACCTTATTTGGTGCGCACCAGCTACACCTTGTCGCAGTCTGCGGGCACGATGGCCGAGTGGGTCAAACGCCAAAAAATAGGCCGAGTGATGACCATGGTCTCCGACTACGGCCCCGGCATCGATGCCGAGAAAACTTTCAAAGAAAACGTTGAGCGCGATGGCGGCAAAGTGGTGGGGGAAATTCGCGTACCCATGCGCAACCCAGATTTCGCACCCTACTTGCAAAAAATTCGAGACGAGAAACCCGATGCCCTATTTGTCTTCATTCCTTCTGGCCCAGCCGTGAGCTTGATGAAACAGTTCACCGAACGCGGCTTGGACAAAGCAGGCGTTAAGCTGATTGGTGACGGCGGCGTGACCGACGACGACACCTTGAATGAGATGGGCGACGCTGCGCTTGGCGTGGTGACCTCATTCCACTACTCAGCCTCTCACGAATCGGCCTTGAATAAAAAATTCGTTGCGAGTTTTGCCAAAGCCAACAACGGCATGCGACCCAACTTCATGGCCGTGGGTGGGTACGACGGTATGCATGTGATTTACACCGCCCTCAAAGCCACCAAAGGCCAAGGCAAAGGCTTGGAGTTGGTCGACGCCATGAAGGGCCTGAGCTTTGAGAGCCCACGTGGCCCCATTCAAATCAGCTCGCAAACACGCGACATTGTTCAAGACGTGTACATCCGAAAAGTTGAACGCAAAAACGGACAACTCTGGAACACCGAGATCGACACCGTCAAAGCTGTGACGCCTTAAGCGCTGCGAGAACACACCATGAACGCCCCCACACAACCAGTTCATCTGACCACCCGCCCACGAACCTTTCCTTTGAACCGTTGGTGGATCGCTGGGTTTTCATGGGAGCTGAAAGACCAACCCGTGGCGCGCACCTTGCTGGGCAAGCCCATGGTGTTGTTTCGCACACCCGATGGACAAGTCGCCGCGCTGCAAGACCGTTGTTGCCACAAAGACTTGCCGCTGTCTTGCGGCAAAGTTGAGGGGCGCGGCTTGCGTTGCGGCTACCACGGCCTGCTGTACTCACACGAGGGCAAGTGCATCGAAATTCCCGGACAAGACAAAGTTCCCGCTAAAGCCAAAGTGGTGTCTTACCCCTTGCGCGAAAAAGACCAAATCTTGTGGGTTTGGGTGGGTGATACGCCTGACGCCACGCCCCAAGATGAACCGCCCGCCTACCCGGTGCACAGCGACCCCAAGTACAAATTTGGCGGTGACTGCTACCACTATGACGCGCCCTTCATGTTGATTCATGAGAACTTGCTGGACTTGAGCCACCTGGGTTACGTCCACACCAAGACGATAGGAGGCAATCCAGCCATCCACATGAACGCACAGTTGAGCGTGAGCCAAGAAGGCGACACAGTCAAGGTCACGCGCTTGATGCCTAATTCAGAACCTCCGCCCACCTACACAGCCGCCTGGCCGTTCAAAGGCCGCGTGGACCGCTGGCAAGAGGTGGCGTTTCATGTCAGCCATGAGGTGATTTGGACTGGGGCCATGGACACAGGCACGGGCAGCTACGACGACCCCCACCGTGAAGGGTTTCACATGCGGGGCTTGCATGGGGTGACACCAGAGACCGACACCACCACGCATTACTTCTGGACCATTGCCACCAACCCGCACCCCGACAAAGCCAACATCGTCGATCTGGTGGTCCAGCAAACGGCTGCCACCTTCCTAGAAGACAAAGTGATCATCGAAGCGCAATGGCAAAACCAACAAAGATTTGGTCATCCCGCGCAACTCGACATCCACGTCGACGTGGGGCCCAACCGCGCTAAACGCGTGGTGGAGCGACTGCTAGCCAACGCGTTCAAGAGCCCCGTCTGAGCCGTAGTGCTGCTGAATCAGTCGCCGCAACAGGTCTAAGCCAAAGCGCGTGAGTTGTGTCGCTGGGCGTGCTTTGGGCACTGCCACGGTGAAGCGATTGCGAATGTGCGGAGAGGTGATCTGGGCCACATGCGGAGGCAAGTCGTTGGGCCAAGACTTCAAGGCGCTCACTGGCAGCACGGTGTTGGCCACGCCGCGCGCCACCAAGGGCAAGACGGTTTGGATGGAATCCACCTCGGCCACCACACGCAAGGTCACGCCGCGCGGGCGCACAGCGTCTTCGAGCAGTTGGCGCAAGGCATGGGGACCACTGGGTAAGACCAAGTCGTAATGGCCGACCTCGGCCAATTTGATGCGCGCTGGCAGCGCGTGTGACGAGATCAACACCAAGTCTTCCCGCACCAAGGTCTCCATCGTCAGCAGCGGCGAATGGGGTGGGTCAAACAACACCGCCAAATCAATGCGTCCCGCAATCAGCCATTCCCGCAAAGGCACACTCAAGCCTTCGGCAATGCTGATGGACGCGTCGGGAAACTGTTGCCGAAAGCTCTGCACCAGGTCGGTGGTCATGGTGTGAGCCACACGCGGGGGCAAGCCAATGGTGAGCCGACCGCGTGGGCTTTTGTGGCGCTCGCGCATGTCGGCCTCGGCGCGCGCGACGCCTTCAAACAACCCGCGCGCATGGCCGAGTAAGGCCAGGCCTGTTTCGGTGGGCTCCACGCCACGGCCATGACGGGTCAACAAGCGGTGGCCGGTTTCTTCTTCTAGCAAGGCTATTTGTCGGCTCAAGGCAGGTTGCGACAGGTCCAAGATCGCTGCTGCACGGCTCAAGCTGCCCGCATCAATGACTGCCACAAAGTATTCCAAGCGTTGCAAGTTCATAGCTAGCCCATCTGAATTCATCAGCTTTGCTGATAACTGATATCTGTTAAAGGTTAATTCTAGGACGCCAATTGCACTCAAAATGAGCCCCACCATGACACCACCTCCCACCCCCGTTCAAACCTACCTGACCACCCCTTCGAAGCCGGGCTGGCAATTGCCGGCCCACGCGTGCGATGCGCATGTGCATGTCTTTGGCCCCACGGCCCGTTTTCCCTTCGTGACCGGGTTGCAAAAAGTTCCGGCAGATGCCCCCAAGGAGGCCTTGTTTGCCTGGCACCAGCAACTGGGCTTTGAGCGCTGCGTGGTGGTGCAGTCTGCCGTGCACGGCATGGACAACCGTGTGGTGGAACAAACCCTGCAAGCCGCAGGAGGTCGCTACCTCGGCGTGGCCTTGGTGCCGGTGGATGTGGGCCTTGCAGAATTGAAGCGCTTGGCTGCACTGGGCTTTCGTGGCGTTCGCTTTAACTTCATGAAGCACTTGGGCGCAGGGGCCGACCCACAGGCCCTGATCGCCCTCACCCACCGATTGGCTGATTGCCAGATGCACTTGCAAGTGCATTTCGAAAGCAGCTTGGTGCATACCCTGGGCGACGTCTTCAAACAGTCGGCGGTGCCGGTGGTGATTGACCACATGGCCCGTGTCGACGCCACTCTTGGCGCCCAACATGCAGACTTTCAGGCTTTGTGCCGTTTGCTGGACCACGCGATGTTTCACGTCAAAGTCAGTGGCATTGACCGCATTGACGAGAAAGTGCCTCTGGCCTCGCCACCTTACCCACACGGTGTGGCCTTGGCCAAATATTTGGTCGACACCTTCCCCAAGCAGTGTGTGTGGGGCAGTGACTGGCCACATCCAAACCACACACATGTGCCCGATGATGGCGTATTGACCGATGCCATCCAGCGCATCGCCACCACACCCGCTCTGGTGCAAGCGCTTTTGGTGGATAACCCACAAGCGCTGTACCGCTTTGAACACTGAACTACCAGGACAACCCATGACAGGACGTATGCAAGATAAAGTGGTGCTGGTCACCGGCGCTGGCTCGGTGGGCCCGGGCTGGGGAAACGGCCGCGCCATCTCAGTTCGCATGGTGCAAGAGGGCGCGCGTGTGATGGCGCTTGACCGTGAACAAGAGCGCCTAGAAGAAACGCTCACACGCGCGCAAGCCGTGACCGGTGTCAACCACGGCGAAATCGCCTCGATGACTTGCGATGTCACGAGCAGCGAATCCATCGCCCAAGCGGTGCGTGCCACGGTTGAAAAATTTGGTCGCATCGATGTGCTGATCAACAACGTGGGCGGCTCAGCCCCTGGTGGCCCGGTGGAAATGAGTGAAGAGGTCTGGCACACGCAAATCGGCCACAACCTCACCAGTGTATTTTTGACCTGCAAGCACGTGCTGCCGCTGATGGAAGCACAAGGCAGTGGGGCCATCGTCAACATGGCGTCAACTTCGGGCATCCGCTGGACGGGGGCCGCGCAAGTGGCCTACGCTGCTACCAAAGCGGCTGTGATTCAAATGGGCCGCGTCACCGCGGTGCAATACGCCAAGAAGGGCGTACGCGTGAACACCGTGGTACCCGGTCAGTTGCACACCCCGATGGTGGAAACCCGCTTGGCCAAACAACGCGCAGGGGGCGATGTCCAGACCTTGCTGGCCCAGCGCCAGTCTCGCATCCCGCTGCCCTTTATGGGAGACGGTCAAGACACTGCCAACGCGGTGTTGTTTTTGGCCAGCGATGAGGCACGATTCATCACCGGCACCGAAATCATCGTCGACGGCGGCATGTCGGTGCGTTGCGACTAACCCCCGGAGACTCTCATGACACGTTTGACCAAACGACGCCTGCACCAACTGCTGGCCCTGAGCTTGTTGGCGGGCCTGACCACCTTGGCCGGCGCGCAAAGCAAAATCACACGCATCCTGGTGGCGTTTCCACCCGGGGGTCCCGTGGACTTTGTGGCTCGCACGTTAACCGATCAACTCAGCAAAGAGTTAGGTCACCAAGTGATGGTTGAGAACAAGGCAGGCGCCAACGGCGCCATCGCTGCCGACACCTTGCTCAAAGCACCCGCAGATGGCCAAACCCTGTGGCTCACCAGCGTAGGCGCAGTAGCCATCAACCCCTCGCTGTACCCTAACCTGGCCTATGACCCCATCCGTGACTTCGCTCCTGTGTCCTTGGTGGTCAACAACGTGGAAATGCTGGTGGTCAACCCCAGCAACCCGGTGAACAACCCGCAAGAGTTCATCGCTGCGGCCAAGATCAAACGTGTGACGATGGCCTCATCGGGCACAGGCAGCGTGCCGCACCTGGCCATGGAGTTGTTGGCCGACGCCACCCACACCGACTTGGTTCACATCCCTTACAAAGGCGCAGCACCCGCCATCACTGACGTGATGGCCGGCCATGTGGATGGTTTTTTTGGCGACATCCCCGGCTTGATGGGTCAAGTGCGCAACGGCAAGCTCAAACCGGTGGCGATTGCAGCCACGCGCCGTCACCCCCTGTTTCCGGACGTCAAAACCTTCCAAGAAATTGGTGTGCAGGGCGTGGACTCAGACAACTGGTACGCCCTGTTTGCGCACAAGAACACACCGCCCGCAGAGCTCGAGCGGCTCAATCAAGCGGTACGTCGCACCTTGGCCACTGAGAGTGTGCGTAACAAACTCATCACCTCTGGCGCCGAGCCCTCGGGCAACAGCTCGGCAGAGCTGAACGCTTTGCTCAAAACCGACATGGCCAAGTGGGGCCGTGTGATTCGTCTCAAGAAAATCACTGCGGATTGAACCCGTCAACATCCACCAGGACACGCACCATGACACACACTGCACGACTTCACCCCATCACGCCTGGCACCCAGCCAGAACTGGCCGAACTTGAGGCCAAGATCGTGGCCAAACGCGGCAAAGTCACACCGCTGTACCAATACCTGCTCAACAGCCCCGACATGGCCCAAGGCTGGGAGGAATTCACCCGCGCTGTGCGCCAGCGCAACAGCCTACCCGGAGACTTGCGCGAGTTAGTGATCCTACGTGTGGCTGTGCTCAACCGAGCGCCTTATGAATTTGATGCCCACGTGCCTTTTGCTTTGAAAGAAGGCCTGGCCGCCCACAAGGTCGACGCGGTGAAAGAAGCCACGCTTTCACCCGTATTCAGTGAACTCGAACACGTGGTGCTTGAACTCACCGACACCATGACGCGAGACATCGAGGTGCCTGAAGACTTGTTTGCGCGCATTCACGCACACTTCCAAGGCCAAGCGCTGTTGGACTTGTGCATCACCATTGGCGCCTACAACATGGTCTCGCGCGTGTTGGTGGCGCTGCACATTGGGCACTGACATGCCAACACAACTGTGCAATTCATTGCTGCTAAAAACCCGCCACGCTTACCCACCAGGCAGCGTGACGCGTTGGCATGACACCATGGCCGACACGCCCTGGGCCCAAGCGCAGGTGCAAAGTGTGGCCACGGCCAAAGCCGAAAACAGCCAACCCATGCACCACATCTACTTGCATTTGCCCCAAGCCACAGCATGCGACAGCGCCGATGGCCTGTCCTTTGAAAAACGCTGGCATGCACTGACCGGGCATACCGCCCAAGTGTCTCGGTTGCGCGAAGCGCTGCGCTGCGAGGGCGCCAGCTTTGGTGTGACACCCGGCGTGCACTATGTGGTGGAAACAGACACCGACGAAGGATGGGAAACAGAGATTTTTCGTTGGTACGACGAAGAACACATGCCCGGCTTGGCCAAGGTGCCCGGCTGCATTTTGGCGCGTCGGCTACTGAACCTGGACCATGGGCCCCGATCGTTTGCCTGCTACGACTTGGTCAACCGCGAGACCCTGGGCTCGCCCCCCTGGCTGGCCGTGCGTGGCACGGCGTGGAGCGACACCTGCCGCCCTCACTTTGTCAACACGCTTCGAACCATGTTTGAAAACCCCAACGCCTGAGGACCCCCACATGACCGAACGCTTTTCGCAACTGCGCTACGAGGACCTGGCCCCCGAGGTCCAGCCCCTGGCCGACGACATCCTCAAAGTCTCCAGCGCGGCGCTGGGTGGACCTTACAACGCCTTGCTGCGCAGCCCCGACATGGCGCGACGCTGCTTTGACTTTTTGGACTACCTGCGCTTTAAGACCTCGGTCAGCAAACGTCTCAACGAATTCGCCATCCTGATTCAAGCGCGCATTGCCAATGCCCAATACGAGTGGTGGGCGCACGACCCGATCGCACAAAAAGCAGGCTTGTCGCCCGCCGTCATCGAACAGTTGCGCCAATGCCAACGCCCACAAGGCATGCAAGACGACGAAGCCTTGGTCTATGACTTTTGCATCCAACTGAGCTTGAACCACCGCGTACCCGACGCACTGTGGCAACGCGCCATCGACAGCTTGGGCGAACAAGCCGTGGTCGACCTCACCGTGCTGTCTGGCACTTATGTGATGGTGTCGATGTTGCTCAACGCCACACAAGTGGCCATTCCCCATGGAGGCGCCGAGCCCTTGGAGGTTTTATCGCCTCTGGACATTCGTCAGCGTCTGCTCAGCTGATCCCTCTCACGTCCAACTGGAGAATGTGATGCGCCCAACAACTTGGAAGTTCTGTCTGTTAGGTCTGTGGCTGTGTGCTGCCCAGGCTTGGGCACAAAGCAACACCGTGCGTTTGGTGGTGCCGTTTGCCACGGGTGGCCCCACCGACATTGCCGCGCGCGTGATTGCACCGCTGCTGTCAGAGGCCATGGGCAAGACCGTGATCGTGGACAACCGTGTGGGCGCCACAGGCGCCATTGGTGCCGAATTTGTGGCGCGCGCCCCGGCCGACGGCCAGACCATTTTGTTTGGCACCAGCAGCATCATGGCGGCTAACCCAGCGCTCATGCCCAAACTCTCATTCGACCCTGTGCGCGACTTTGTGCCAGTCAGCCTGATCGCCACGATTGAAAACATCTTGGTGGTACACCCCTCGGTGCCCGTCAACAACGTGCCCGAGTTCATCCGCTACGCCAAAGACAACCCCGGCAAACTGTTTTACGGCTCCTCGGGCATTGGCAGCACCTACCACCTGGGTGCCGAGATGTTTGCCAACATGACCAAAACCCAACTCTCGCATGTGCCCTATAAAGGCCAAGGGCCTGCGGCCCAAGACTTGTTGGCAGGTCATTTGCAGCTGATGTTCGATGCCTTCAACTCGGCCGCGCCCAACATCAAGGCGGGCCGCGTCAAAGCGCTGGGCATTGCCAGCGCCAAGCGCCACCCCGAGTTGCCCGAGCTGCCCACCATCAGCGAACAAGGTGTGCCCGGTTACGTGACCACCATCTGGATTGCCTTCTTTTTGCCAGCCAAAACACCCCCGGCCGTGGTGGAGAAAATGAATGGCGATTTGAAAACCATTTTGCAACGCCCCGATGTGCGCGAACGCTTTGCCAAGCTGGGCATGCAGTCGGTCAGCTCCAGCACCAGCGAACTCGACACCTTGCTCAAACAAGAACTGGCCTTGTGGAGCCGCGTCGTCAAAGACGCCAACATCAAACCTGAATAACGCCCAAAGAACACCCATGAAACTCTCTCAAAAACGCGTGCTGCTCAAACAGTTGTGGTTCACTGGCATGCTGGCCCTGGCCAGTGTCTCCTCGGTGCACGCCCAGGCGGACTATCCCAACAAGCCCGTGAGCGTCATCGTGGCCTATGCGCCTGGTGGCCAAGGCGACGTGTTTGCGCGCATGGTGAGTGACAAACTCTCCACGCTCTACAAGCAGCCGATGGTGGTAGACAACAAGCCAGGGGTCTCAGGCACAGTGGGCACACGCATTGCGGCCAAAGCCAAAAACGATGGTTACACCTTGTTCTTGGGACAAACGGGTGAGATCACCGTCAACCGCGTGCTCATGAAAGACCTGGGTTACGACCCCATGAAAGAGCTGGTGCCGGTGGTGCTCATCGGCAATGCGCCCTTGATCATGCTTGCTCCTGCGGATGCGCCTTACAACACGGTGGCCGAGTTCATCCAAATGGCACGCGCCAAACCCGGCGAGTTCAGTTATGGCTCGGTCGGCGCTGGCACGCCTGGCCACCTGTCGGCCGTAGCCTTGGCCCTCGGGGCCAAGCTCAACATGGTCCACGTGCCCTACAAAGGCGTGGGCCCTTTGATGTCCGATCTGATGGCCGGTCGCTTGCAAGCTTTCTTCAGCAGCGCCTCAGCCGCAATGCCGCAAATTAAAGGCGGCAAGCTCAAAGCGTTGGGGGTGACCACCACGCGTCGCATGAGCTCACTCCCCAACGTCCCCACGGTGGCCGAAGCAGGTTTACCGGGCTTTAGTTACACACTGTGGGGTGGCTTGTTCGCGCCTGCAGGTACCCCAGCCGATGTGATCGAGCGCCTCAACCGAGACGTCAACACCGTGCTGGCCGCACCTGATCTTCGCGCACGCTTGGAAGGCGACAACATGGCGGTGCCCAAAAACACACCGGCCGAATTTGCCGACTACGTGCGCAGCGAAGCCCTCAAATTTGAAAAACTCGTCAAAGACGCGGACCTCAAACTTGAGCAATGACGACCCCGTCTTTGGCACATCACTTTCCTTTTCAACCCACGATCAGTTATTTATGAAAATTGTTGTTCTACCCGGCGACGGCATTGGCCCCGAAACCATGGCGGTCACCGTCGATGTGCTGCAAGCCGCCTCCAAGCGCTTTCACCTTGGCCTTGAGTTGCTACACGACATCGCAGGCCACGCCAGCTTGCAGCAACACGGTGCGACCGTGACAGATGCGCTGTTGGAGAAAGTCAAAAACGCCGATGGCCTCATGCTTGGCCCCATGGCAACCTACGACTTCAAAGACGAAGCCAAAGGGGAAATCAACCCATCCAAGTTTTTCCGAAAAAGCTTGGACCTGTTTGCCAACATCCGCCCAGCACGCACCTACCCGGGCGTAAAAACCATCACCTCGGCATTTGACCTGGTGGTGGTGCGCGAAAACACCGAAGGCTTTTATGCCGACCGCAACGTGGAGTCTGGCAACAGCGAGATTTTGATCACCCCCGACGTCGCCATCTCGCTGCGCCGCATCACGCGCGAATGCTGCGAGCGCATTGCGCGCAGCGCCTTTGAACTGGCGATGCAACGCAAGCGCCACCTGACGCTGGTGCACAAACACAATGTGCTCAAAGTCACCGATGGCATGTTCTTGGATGCCTGCCACCGTGTCGCCCAAGACTTCCCCGAAGTCACCGTGGACGACTTCATCGTTGACGCCATGATGGCCCACGTGGTGCGCGCCCCGGCACGATTTGATGTGATCGTGACCACCAACATGTTTGGCGATATCTTGTCGGACCTCACCGCAGAACTCTCTGGTAGCTTGGGGCTAGGCGGCTCCTTGAACGCAGGCTTGAACAATGCCATGGGCCAAGCGGCACATGGCTCGGCCCCCGACATTGCGGGCCAAGACATTGCTAACCCGTTCTCGCTGGTGTTGTCGGCCTCGATGTTGCTGAGCTGGCATGCCCAGCGCTCAGGCAACGCCGCTTACTTGAGGGCCGCGCAAGCCATCGATCAAGCCGTGGAAGACTGCATTGCCAACGGCGAATGCACGCGCGACGTGGGCGGCAAGCTGGGCACCCACGCAACCGGTCAGGCCGTGGTGAAACGCTTGGGCTGACAACCAAAACTATGAGCGAGATCGCGCTCAAAAGATGGCCATCCAGGCTATGGCCTTCGTACTGAAGTGTTCAGGCACGCCCCAACAAGCGCTGGGCGTTGCGGCTTTCAATGGCGGTCAGGTCGTTCATGCTGAAGCCCATGGCCATCAGACCTTTCACGTGGTCCAGCGAAGTGCGGTACGGGAAGTCGGTGCCAAACACGACCTGCGACACATCCACCAGGTTCAAGAGTGACAGCAGCGCCCCGGGGTGCGAGGCTTGCGCGGTGTCGTAGTAAAAGCTGCGCAAGGTAGGCAGCACTTGGTCGCTGGGCAAGATTTTGCCGAAATTAGCGTTGAGCTTGGGCAGCATGGTGAGACGCTCTACCAAGAACGGCATGGTGCCCCCCGCATGCGAGAAGATGAATTTGATGTCTTTGCAGCGCGTGGCGGTTCCGGTGAACAACAGGCTGGTGATGGTACGGGTGGTGTCGGTGGCGAACTCGATGGTCGAGCCCGGCACACCTTCTTGCAAGTTGCCGCAGCACTTGGGGCTGGACGGGTGGGTGTACAGCACCAGCTTGCGTCGGTTGATTTCGTCCATGATGGGCGCAAACGCTTTGTCGCCCAACCATTTACCGTCGTAGCTGGTGAGCATGGCAATGCCATTGGCCTTGAGCACATCCACGCTGTAGGCAATCTCAGCCAAAGCACCATCTACGTCAAGCATTGGCAAAGTGGCAAAGAAACCAAATTGATTGGGGTAGTCACGAGCCAGCTGGGCACCGTATTCGTTGCTCACACGGGCCATGGCGCGCATGGTGGCAGCGTCGCCAAAGCTGGCAGCAGGCGTGGTGGGAGATGTGATGGAGTACGTCACACCGGCTTGGGCCATGTCGTCCAAGGTTTTATTGAGCGACCAATTGCGCGCAGGTGGCTCGGCCAGTTTGCGGGTTTCGAGTTCTTTCAAAAACGCGGGGGCCCATACGTGGTGGTGCACATCCACCAAACTGCGCTTGGCAGCGGCTGGCAAAGGTGCGTCTTTGGAGGAGGTGGCGCATGAGGGCAGCACCGCTGCCGCACCAGCGGCCAACAAGCCCGTTAAAAAGCCACGTCTTGGGCTGCATTGATTGCAACCATCTTGGAGGTGAAAGGGTTGGGCCACGAAAATCTCCTGGGTCTGACAAAGTTGGGGCAACTTTGCCAGAAGACCTGGTGCTTGCCCATGGGGTTGGCACCAGTGGCCAGTCCCTCGGGCGACTGCTTGCAGTTCAAGCATTTCTTGATATACCTCCAGCGAGGGCGCATCATCCAGCGTTCCAATGCAATGATTCAATCAGCTTGACTTACCAATTAATCGGAGAAATGTATGACCTCAAACGTTGGCGGTATTGACCGCATGCTGCGCATCGCAGTAGGTGCTGTGTTGGTCTGTTTAGCGCTCACCCACACAGTCGGTGTTTGGGGGTATCTGGGCCTGATCGTGTTGGCTACCGGCGTGTTCAGTTTTTGCGGGATGTACACCTTACTCGGCATCAACACCTGCCCCCTCAAAACCCATACCCATGACGACGCCTCTCATTGAGCTGACGCAGGCTTAGTCTTTAAGTGTCCTGACCACTGCAACCACATCAGCCCCACGCCAGCCAAGGCCACGGGAAGCAACGACCCCCAGTTGAGCCAGGACCAACCTTGGGTGGTGACCAAGGCACCTGAGGCAAACGAGGTCACGGCCATGGTGGCAAACACACAAAAGTTGATGGCTGCCTGGGCACGGTTTTTTTCTTGCGCTGCGTAAGCCTGCATCGACAGCGTGGTGCTTCCAGTGAACAAGAAGTTCCAGCCCACACCCAACATGAACAAGGCCACCAAGAACTGTTGCAAATTGACGCCCGACAAGGCCACCGCAATGCAGGCTAAGTTCAACAACACGCCCACGCCCATCACGGGCAGCACCCCAAAACGTTTGATCAAGTGTCCGGTCACAAAGCCAGGCGCGAACATGCCAATCACGTGCCACTGCAACACCCATGCGGTGTCTGAAAATTCCAACCCACACACTTGCATGGCCAAAGGCGTGGCGGCCATGAGCAGGTTCATCACACCATACCCCAAGGATGCGCAAAGCACCGCCACTATGAACACGGGTTGGCGCATGATCACAGCCAAAGACCGCCCCGGGTGGTCGCTGCTAGACGCCACGGGCGCAGGTGCAAACTCAATGCATGCCATCACCCCCATCGACACCACCGCCACCAAGGCCAGCGCCACATAGGCACCGGCAAAGGGAAACGCCAACAAATTTTTGGTGTACATCGCCAAGTTGGGGCCAATGATGGCACCGATCAAACCGCCGGCCATCACCAAAGACACCGCTTTTTCGCGGTAATCCACCGTGGTCAATTCAGCTGCGGCAAAACGGTACAACTGCGCATTGGCGCTGTAATAGCCCGCAATGAACGTGGTGGCCACCAGCAGCCAAAACGACTGAATCAACACCGCCCAAGCCCCCAGACCTGCAGATAACAAAGCCACCAACAAGCCCAACTGAAAAGAGCCCTTGCGGCCAAACCGTTGTTGCGACTTGGCCACCAAACCCGTGCTCAGAGCACTGCCCACGACATAGCCCATCACAGGCAAAGTGGCCATCCATCCCGCAGGCGCCAAGCTCAACCCCACCAAGCCATTGATGGCGATGAAGGTGACGTTGTTGGTTAAAAACAAACCTTGCGCGACGGCAAGCAATAAAAGGTGACGGTTCATGAAAACCTAAGGTGCAGAGGTGCTGTGGGCTTGGCGCAGTGCGCTCAAGGTGGTGTTGGGTGTGATGGCTTGTGGGTCGGTACACAGCTCAATGACCGCGCCATGCGCTGCACGTAAGGAAGCTTCAAATGCACCTGCAAAATCATCGGTGTAGTTGACCCGCCGACCTTCCAAACCATAGGCTTGTGCCAACAAAACAAAGTCTGGGTTCTCAAGTGTAGTGCCGTACACCTTACCAGGAAAGTTAATTTCTTGGTGCATGCGGATGCTGCCATACATGCGGTTGTTGACCACAATGAACACAATGGGTAAGCGGTGTTGTTTGGCCGTGGCGAGTTCTTGCTCACTCATCAAAAAACACCCGTCTCCTGCAAAGCACACCACCACGCGGTCGGGATGAACCAGCTTTGCAGCAATGGCCGCGGGCACACCATAGCCCATGGTGCCGCTGATGGGCCCGAGTTGGGTGTTGAATTGTTGGTGTTGAAAAAAACGATGCACCCACCCGGTGTAATTGCCCGCGCCGTTGGTGACGATGGCATTGGCAGGGAGGCGTTGGCTCAGCCAGGCCACAATGGTTCCCAAATTCACATTCCCCGGCACTTGGGTGGGCACCAAGGCTGCTTGGTAATCGGCGTTTGCAGTTTGCGTCCAATCGGACCATGCGCAGGGGCTGGGCGGCGCAGAGGTGGCCATGTGCGCCAGCGCTTGTGCACACGCGCCCATGCTGGCTTGAATCAATACATCGGCTTGGTACACCCGTCCCAATTCTTGGCTGTCTGGGTGAATATGCACCAGGCGCTGCAGGGGACGAGGCGCCTGCAAGAGCGTGTATTCGGCGCTGGTGCTCTCGCTCAAACGGGTGCCTATGGCTATTACCAAGTCGGCATCTTGGACCCGTTGTGCCAACTTGACATTGACGCCTGGCCCCAAAGCACCGGCATACAGCGCATGGGTGTTGTTGAACAAATCTTGTCGCCTAAAGCCCGTGCACACCGGCAGGTGAAAACGCTCGGCAAACAGCTGCAGGTCCGCACAAGCTTGTGCGCTCCAGCCACTGCCCCCCACGATCAACATGGGGCGACGCGCGCGGACCAGTTCATTCGTCAGTTGGGCCAACTCGTTGGCGCCCGTGTACGTGACAACGCTTTGGTAAGCCCCCAAATCGCATACATGGGCTTGGGCATACAACAGGTCTTCTGGCACAGAGACCAAGGTGGGCCCAGGCCGCCCAGAGACGGCGGCATGCAAGCAGCGGCTCACGATTTCGGGAATTCGATCCACCCGATCGACCTGCTCCACACGCTTGACCACTGTCTGAAACACCTGGCCCATGTTCATTTCTTGCCAGGCTTCTCGGCCCAGAAATTCACTGCGAATTTGCCCCACCAACATCAACATCGGCGTGGAGTCTTGAGCCGCCGTGTGCAGGCCAATGCTGGCCTGGGTGATGCCGGGTCCTCGTGTGACCAAGCACACCCCTGGACGCCCAGTCAACTTTCCATAGGCCTCCGCCATATGGGCCGCTGCCGCTTCGTGACGGCACACCACCAAGCGGATGGTGTCTTGGTGGTCGTGCAGCGCGTCGATGATAGGCAAATGGCTTTCACCGGGGACACAAAATACCGTGTCCACGCCGTGCAAGCGCAAAGCATCGACCAAGACTTGGCCACCCGTGCGCAAGGGCGCTAATGCATGGTCACTCATTCGGCACTGGCTCCAGATTGTTCGATCACTTTTTTCCAATTGTCACGCTCGCGCACAGAGGCGTGCCTCATGTCTGAGGGTGTGCCTGGCATGGCCTCAAAACTGACGTCGCGCAATTTGGCAACGAAGTCAGCGCTGTTGAGCACCGCATTGAGCTCTCGGTTCATGCGCATCACCACGTCTGTAGGCACTTTGTTTTGTGCCACCAGCCCAAACCATGCCGAAGTGGTCATATTGGCAAATCCGCTCTCGCCCACAGTGGGCACATCGGGCAATTGAAACCAGCGCTTGGCCGAGGTCACGGCCAGCGGCTTGAGTTTGCCTGCACGAATTTGCGGCAGCAGTTGCGGCAAATTGTCGGTGGTGAATTGCACGTCTGCGGCCAACAAAGCTGCCATGGCCGGCCCATTGCCACGGTAGGGCACATGGATGAGTTCGATGCCCACATTGGACTTGAACAACTCATTGAGCAAATGCCCTGCACTGCCTGAGCTCGAACTCGAATAACTCATAGGTGCGGGCAAGGTCTTCGCACGTGCGGCCAACTCCTTGAGTGAGGCCACTGGCATTTGGGGCGAGACCACCAACACGTTGGGGGTTTGTGCAATCAAACCGATCGGTGTCAAATCGGCATCTGGGTCGTAGCCTAATTTTTTATAAAGGAATTGGTTGATCGACAACATGGGCAGGGACGCCACCATGAACGCGTGATCGTCCAGGGCTGACTTCACAAAATAGCTGGCTGCCACACCGCCACTTGCGCCTCCCTTGTTTTCAATCACTACGGGTTGCGCCAAGGCTTCAGAGAGCTTTTGCCCCAAGAGACGCGCCAAGATATCAGTCGATCCACCTGCGGGGTAAGGCACCAATAACTTGATCGGGCGATTGGGCCAATTCGACTGCGCGCAAGCGCCGCTGCACACGAACAGCGTCAGTGCAATAGCAAACCACTTTTTCATACGGCAAGTCCTCATCAATAAACCTTCGAACATGCCCTCATTCTTGCGTCCTGGCCAAGGCTCAAGGGGTTCAGCCAGACGGCAAGTGACGCCCAGATGACAGGCCAGTGACTCAAGCCATGGGCTTTTTGGCGACAAAGCCCACCAGACCCGACATGCCGTTGTGTGCGCTGCCTTCACTGACTTGTGCCTCATAGGTTTGCAGATCCTTCACCTCGTAGTTGGGAAAAGATGCGCGCATCAACGCCTCGTCATATAAGTGGTCTAACTCACCCGGCCCCCCGGTGTTGAACTTCAGCTGCGCTGTGCTGTAACCCTGAATCACCATCACACCACCGGGCTTCAACGATGCATCCATGCGCGCAAAGAGCTGCGCACGTTGATCGGGTCCGGCAAATTGAAAGAAGATGCCCACCACGTTGTCGTAGTGCGCAAGTGGCCAGCTGAAGGATTGCCAGTCACTGCAATGAAAATTCACTTGCACTTGGTGTGTTGCAGCCAACTGGTGTGCTTTGCGCACAGCGTTGGACGAAAAATCAAACGCATCGACTTGCAAACCCTGTTTCGCCAGCCACACGCTGTTGCGCCCCTCACCATCGGCCACTGACAAGGCCGTGCCGGGCATCAAGTGCTGTTGCTGGCTAGCTAAGTAAGCATTGGGTTGTTCGCCAAACAAATAGCCATCGATGTTGAAGCGATGCTGCCAGCGCTCGAGTGGGTGAGAGAAAACCTTGCTCATGATGGATCCTTTTGAAAATAATTCATGTCATGTCAATCTATATTTATTGAATATGTTTTTGAATATACTAAAAAATAGTCATACCTTATGTCATGAAGAAAAAAACCTTTGACCTCACGAGCATGTATCAGTCAGCTGATCAAGCCTGTCGCTTGATGAAAGTGCTCTCCAACTCCGACCGACTCATGCTTTTGTGCCAGCTCACAGAGGGCGAAAAGTGTGTGGGTGAACTGCAAGCACTGCTGGGCATCATGCAGCCCACCTTGTCACAGCAACTCGGTGTGCTGCGCCGTGAGGGCTTAGTCAGCACCCGACGTGAGGGCAAAAACATTTACTACCAAATCTCCAACCCACAAGCGCTTGCCGTCATGCACGTCTTGTACGCCAACTTTTGTAACGCTTGAAGGAACGACTCGTGACGCTCGACTGGAACCATTTCTCACCTGGACCATCCTTGGCTGGTGGCCTGATGCTGGGACTGGCCTCGGCTTTGTTCATTTTGCTCAACGGTCGCATCTTGGGCATCAGTGGCATCTTGGGCGGGCTGATGCCTCCACGGCGCGGTGACATCATTTGGCGGATCAGTTTTTTGTTGGGGCTGCTGTGTGCGCCATGGCTGGTGCAACTCGTGGACCCAGTTTGGGGGCTGCAGGCCCCTCGCATTGACGCGAGCACTGGCACAGTGATCGTGGCTGGGCTCTTGGTGGGCTTGGGTACACGCTATGCATCGGGGTGCACCAGTGGGCATGGCGTGTGTGGCTTATCTCGTTTGTCAGCACGATCCATGGTGGCCACCGGGGTGTTCATGGCCACTGGCTTGGCCACCGTGTTTGTGGTCCAACACATTTTTTAAAGGCTGGGCTATGCAACGCATCTGTGAATTTTTGGTAGGCCTGCTGTTTGGTGTGGGCTTGATGCTCTCTGGCATGACCGACCCGGGCAAGGTGATTGGCTTTTTGGATATCACCGGGCTCTGGGACCCTTCATTGGCACTGGTGATGGCAGGTGCCATTGGGGCAGGATCTTTGGCATTCGCGGCCGCGAAAAAACGCACTCACTCGTGGCTAGGCCAAGAGTTTGATTGGCCCGCGTCCGAACACATCGATCGTCGTTTGGTGCTTGGCAGCTGGGTGTTTGGGGTGGGTTGGGGCTTGGCTGGCTTTTGCCCAGGCCCGGCTTGGGTCACCATGGCCGCAGGCCAAGAAAAAGCCTTCTACTTTGTCGGGGCAATGATCTTTGGCATGATCACTTATTCATTACTGCAACGCCTTTCGCCTTCTTCTTCTAATTGATCCACCCTTGATTGAAAACAAACTATGAATCCCAACTTGATCCAAGACAGCCAAGCCCTGCTGCACAGCAGCGACGCCAGCACCTCAGCGCCCACGCGTCGCTTGGCCTTGCAAACCGCCTTGGGGCTGGGTTATGCCGCAGCGGCCATGCCGTTGATGGCTCAAACCGCCATCAAAACCTCCAGCGAAGGCTTGCTCAGTGGTGAGGTCGTGATCGACGTCAATGGCTTCAAAATGCCCGCCTACCGCTCAGCGCCGGCTGGCAAAACCAACTTGCCGGTGGTGCTGGTGATTTCCGAGATCTTTGGTGTGCACGAATACATCGCCGATGTGACCCGCCGCCTGGCTAAAGAAGGCTACTTGGCCATTGCGCCTGAGATGTTCATCCGCCAAGGCGACGCCAGCAGCTATGGCGAAATTGCCAAGCTGCAAGCCGAAGTTATCTCCAAAGTCCCCGATGCACAGGTGATGGGCGACTTGGACGCCTGCGTCGCTTGGGCGGGCGCTCAAGGCGGCAACACACAGCGCATTGGCATCACTGGGTTTTGCTGGGGCGGACGCATCACGTGGCTGTATGCCCAACGCAACCCCAGCGTCAAAGCCGGTGTGGCTTGGTATGGCCGCTTAGAAGGTCAAACCAGCCCCATCACGCCAAGCCACCCCATAGAACAAGCTGCTCTGCTCAAAGCCCCGGTGTTGGGTTTGTACGGTGCGGCCGACACTGGCATTTCGGTGGCCTCGGTCGACCGAATGAAAGCTGCGCTAGCCCAAGCAGGTGCTCAAGGCAATGCGGCTGCCAAGGCCAGCGACTTTGTGGTCTACCCCGACACCCCCCACGCCTTTCATGCCGACTACCGCTCCAGCTACCGCGCAGGACCTGCCACCGATGGCTGGCAGCGGGCCGTGGCTTGGTTTGCCAAAAACCTGTAAATTGCCTGGGCTCATGCGGCGAGCTGCCGCCCCTGGCTAAGCCGCCACAAAGACCCGTGCTTTGCGCGGCGTCAGCACCAAGGTGTCACCTTCGGCAAAGCCTTGTTCGTGAAACTGCGCGGCAGGAATCTGCGCTTCGATGATTTGGTCTTGCGACGGGTCGTCGCCTTCCACGGCCATCAACTCCAATCGCGCGGTCGGCCCCACCACGATAGCGCGGGTGAGTTGTGCGACGATGCCCTCGTCACCATGCTTATAGCGGCGCACATCGAGGTCGTGTGGACGGACAAAGACCGAAGCTTTGGCATCTTGCACATGTTGGTGCTCGGGGCTGGGAACCCGAACGGTCTGACCTTCGATGCCAATGTGCATCTCGCCTTCATGGGCACGGCCATGGAACAAGTTCACATCCCCCAAAAAGCCATAGACAAACGGGCTGGCCGGGTGTTCCCACACCTCTTGGGGTGAGCCCACCTGCTCCACCTGGCCACGGTTCATCACCACCACACGGTCGGCTACTTCGAGCGCTTCTTCTTGGTCGTGGGTGACGAAGATGGTGGTGACGTTCAAGTCGTCGTGCAAGCGGCGCAACCAACGTCGCAACTCTTTGCGGACCTTGGCATCCAAAGCGCCAAACGGCTCATCCAACAGCAGCACCTTGGGCTCCACTGCCAAAGCACGTGCCAGCGCGATACGCTGACGTTGCCCGCCTGAGAGCTGCGAGGGGTAGCGCTCGGCCAACCAATCGAGTTGCACCAGGCTCAAGAGATCGTGCACTTTTTGTTGAATCTTCGCCTCGCTTGGGCGTTCGCTGCGAGGCTTCACACGCAAGCCGAAGGCCACGTTCTCAAAGACCGTCATGTGGCGAAACAGCGCGTAGTGCTGAAACACAAAACCCACCTGACGCTCGCGAACATGCACATGGGTGGTGTCTTCGCCGCTGAACGAAATGGTGCCCCGGTCTGCCGTCTCCAAGCCCGCAATGATGCGCAGCAAGGTGGTTTTGCCACAGCCCGAAGGGCCCAGCAAGGCGATCAGCTCACCGGACTCAATGTCCAAGCTGACGTCGCCCAGGGCCTGGAAGTCACCAAACTGCTTGTGGATGTTGCGGATTTCAATGCTCATGGCTTTTTGCTTTGGGAAAGATGTGGGACAGCGACAGGACGCTCAGGGGGCAAATCGGCCGAGGCTTTGAGTTCGCGTGCATGACGCCACTCGACCATCGACTTGATGGCCAAGGTCACCAAGGCCAACAATGCCAACAAAGAGGCCACAGCAAACGCCGCCGCCGATTGGTATTCGTTGTACAAAATTTCAACATGCAAAGGCATGGTGTTGGTTTGCCCTCGGATGTGACCCGAGACCACCGACACCGCACCAAACTCACCCATGGCGCGCGCATTGCACAAGATAACGCCATAAATCAGGCCCCACTTGATGTTAGGCAGGGTCACATGCCAAAAGGTTTGCCATCCTGTGGCGCCCAGCACGATGGCGGCTTGTTCTTCGTCGTTACCCTGAGCTTGCATGAGGGGAATCAACTCACGCGCAATGAAGGGGAAAGTCACAAACACCGTGGCCAGCACAATGCCCGGCACTGCAAAGATGATTTTGATGTCGTGGGCTTGCAACCAAGGACCAAACCAGCCTTGGGCACCAAACATCAAGACATAAATCAAACCCGCCACCACCGGTGAGACCGAGAACGGCAAGTCCACCAACGTGGTCAAGAACGCTTTGCCAGTAAATTCGAATTTCGCAATCGCCCAAGCCGCCGCCACACCAAACACCAAGTTCAAGGGCACAGCAACCAAGGCGGTGAAAAAGGTCAAGCGGATCGCTGACCACGCATCAGGCTCTTGCAACGCCAACCAGTAAGCGTCCAAGCCCTTACGCAAAGCTTCGGTGAACACCGCAGCCAGGGGCAAGACCAAGAACAAAACCATGAAGCTCAGTGCCAGTGCGATCAAACCCCAACGCACCCAAGTGGGCTCGGTGGTGCCCGCACGCTGGGCTTTGGCCATCACAGCCGAGGTGCCAGAGGGGTTCAAGACGGCGCTCATGCAGGTGCTCCGGTGTGGCGACGCTGCCAGGCTTGCAAGGCGTTGATGACCAGCAGCAAGACAAACGAAATCACCAACATCACCAAGGCCACGGCAGTAGCACCCGCGTAGTCATACTGCTCCAACTTGCCGATGATGATGAGTGGCGTGATCTCTGAGACCATGGGCATGTTGCCCGCTATGAAGATGACCGAGCCGTACTCGCCAATGGCACGCGCAAAGGCCATGGCAAAGCCGGTCAATAAGGCTGGGGCTATGGACGGAAAAATCACTCGACTGAAAATTTGCCAGCGCGTAGCCCCCAGGCAAGTAGCGGCTTCTTCCAGTTCCTTCTCAGCGTCTTCCAACACCGGCTGCACCGTGCGCACCACAAACGGCAGGCCAATGAAGATCAAGGCGATCACCACCCCGTTGGGATTAAACGCCAGCTGAATGCCCAGCGGTTCAAGGTACTGCCCGATCCAACCGTTGCCCGCCAGCAAAGCCGTGAGCGAAATACCGGCCACGGCTGTAGGCAACGCAAACGGCAAGTCCACCAAGGCGTCAACCACCTTCTTGCCAAAGAAGTTGTAGCGCACTAAAACCCATGCCACCAGCAAGCCAAACACCACATTCACCAAGGCCGCCAGCAACGACGCTCCAAAGGTCAAGCGGTAAGAAGCCATCACGCGCGGTCCAGTCACGGCAGCCCAAAACTGCTCCCACGTGAGGGTGAAGGTTTTGAAAATCAGCGCCGACAAAGGAATGAGCACGATCAAGCTGAGGTAAGCCAGCGTGAATCCCAAGGTGATGTTGAAACCCGGTAACACACGCGCCGGTGTGTGATGCTTGGAGAGAGAGAACAAGGCCATGCGTGCTTACTTCACCGTGTAAATTTTGTCGAACTGGCCACCGTCGTTGAAGTGCACCCTCTGCGCCTCACCCAATGAACCGAAATACTCGCTCACGGGCACCAACTGAATGGGCTTGAAAGTATTTGCGTACTTCTTGAGCAAGACCGCAGAGCGTGGACGCAAGGCATGTTTGGCAGCAATCTCTTGCGCCTCGTCCGAGTACAGGTAATCCAGATAGGCTTTGGCCAGCTCCGCTGTGCCCTTTTTGGCCACGGTGCGCTCCACCACTGCCACTGGGTTTTCTGCCACGATGCTGACCGAAGGGTGCACTGCATCGACCTTGCCGGTGCCAAACTCACGGTCGACCGAGATCACCTCAGACTCAAAGGTCACCAACACATCGCCGATGTTGCGTTGCAAAAAAATGGTGGTCGCGTCCCGACCGCCTTTGGCCAGCACCGGCACATTTTTGAACAACTTGCCCACAAACTCGGCAGCTTGTGCGTCGGTGCCCCCTTTTTTACGGACATAGGCCCATGCGGCCAAATAGGTCATGCGGCCATTGCCACCAGTTTTGGGGTTGACGACGATCACCTGCATGCCAGGCTTGATCAGGTCATCCCAATCCTTGATGCCTTTGGGGTTGCCGTTGCGGGTCAAGAACAACATCGTCGAGGTGGTCGGCGAGGCGTTGTTGGGAAAACGCTTGGCCCAGTCTTTGGCCACTACACCATTGGTGGCCAAGAATTCGATGTCGGTGGTGGTGTTCATTGTCACCACATCGGCCTCGAGTCCATCATTGACGGCGCGCGCTTGCGCGCTCGACCCGCCATGGGCTTGGTCCACCTTAACGTCTTTGCCGGTGGTCTTTTTGTAGTGCGCCACAAAAGCCACGTTGTAGTCTTTGTAAAACTCACGTGCCACGTCGTACGAGGCATTGAGCAAGGTTTGTGCAGATGCCCAAGAGGTGGCGGTGAGCAACGTCAACGCACAGATG
Source organism: uncultured Burkholderiales bacterium (assembly GCA_903906635.1). Classification (GTDB taxonomy): domain Bacteria; phylum Pseudomonadota; class Gammaproteobacteria; order Burkholderiales; family Burkholderiaceae_C; genus Limnohabitans. The sequence goes on from CAIVLE010000057.1 coordinate 46,365, forward strand.
GCGAGAATCAAATTTTTCATGCGGATTGAAGGTGGAGATGGGCCACAGGTTCGGTTGAATGAACTGGGGCTTTCAAGGCCAACGGGGCCCCTACCAAAGATTGCAACAATGCGAGCCCCAATGGCCAAGCGCCAAAGCCAGACTCGACATTGATGTGCCCAGCATTTTGTAACCGGACAAATTCGCTGCCCCACGAGCGGGCATAGGCCCCTGCGGTGCGAACTGAACAATAGGGGTCGTTGCTGCTGGCCACCAAGACACTGCGGTACGGCAAGGGTTGGTAAGGAACGGGGGCAAAGTCGACCAAAGGTGCACGACGCTCTGGATCAGCAGGTGCTACCAGCAATGCCCCTTGAACACGCGTGAGCGCCTCAGGCGGCAAATGCGTGATGGCAATGGCACCTAGGCTGTGCCCCACCAACACCACCGGGCCGGCTTGCGCCTGAATTGTGTTGGCGATGCTGCGCACCCAAGCGCTGCGGGTGGGCGAAATCCAATCGTCTTGCTGCACCCGAACGGCGTGCGTCAAGCTGTCGGCCCACAGGCTTTGCCAGTGGCCAGGGCCTGAATCGCGCCAGCCCGGAACGATGATGAGTGAGGGATTGGAAGACATGGCCTGCATTGTGCGAGGCCAGTCTCTGATCAACAACGAATCAATTGTTGTTTGCTTATGTGCAGCTTCGTATAAAGCGTTACAAATCTAGCGCCTTCAAAGTGCAACCATTAAAAATCGTCGCCTTTGAGGGAGTCAATTTTGAGAAAACACTTCTTTGCAAAAGCCAGCAGCTGTGGGTCGCTGGGGTGATCTACCGTTTCAACACCCAGAATTTTTGCAGCCACCTTTGGATCGTGCTGGTGCACATGCTTGATCAACTCCAGCTTGGCTGAGCCGGGCCCGACGACGAGAACCTCTTTGGCATCAGAAAAGCTTTGCACCACCGCATGCAAGTAATCTTGCGAGGTTTGTACTTTGCCGCTGCCCAAGGCTCCCCGATGGTGATGTAAATGCCCCTGGTGGGTGTCGGTCTTGACCTTCTCAAGCGTGCTGGTGTTCGAGTTGAAATGGATGATGTGGGCTTCTTGGTGATCCAGCCAAACGACTGCATGATTAAAGGACATAAGTTCTCCTGTTGAGTTGAGAGTGTCTTGCCAATTCAACGCCACTCATTTGAGTCACATCAAACAAGTCCCAAGTGGCTGCAATGAACTCGCTTGTCTCTGTGCGCTTGCGCACAGCCAACTTGAACCCCCAACGTGGGTTTGACGGACAATGTGCAGTTCGTTTTGATCGTTGGAGCACCCATGACACGCCGTCTGATTCACACTTCTTTGCGCACCTGGCTGGCCTTTGCTGCACTGGGCCTGTGCTTGCCACAAGTCTGGGCGGGCAAAACATTGGACGCGGTGAAACAACGTGGCCAAGTGGTGTGCGGTGTCAACACGGGCTTGGCCGGCTTTGGCGCCGCTGACAGCCAGGGCAAGTGGAGTGGCTTGGATGTGGACGTCTGCCGCGCCGTGGCTGCAGCCGTTCTGGGTGACGCCAACAAAGTTCGCTTTGTACCGCTGTCTGCGCCGCAACGCTTCACCGCGCTGCAATCTGGCGAGGTGGATGTGCTGTCACGCAACACCACCTTCACTCTCACACGCGACGCGTCGCTGGGTCTGCACCAAACCGCGGTCACTTTCTACGATGGCCAGGCCTTCATGGTGCCTGCCAAAGCCAACCTCAAAAGTGCCAAGCAACTCAAAGGGGCCACGGTGTGCGTGCAATCGGGCACCACCACTGAAAAAAATCTGAGCGACTTTTCTCGCGCCAACAAACTCGACCTCAAACCCGTGGTGTTTGAAAAGTTTGACGCAGCCAACGCCGCCTACTTTGCGGGCCGCTGCAAGGCCTACACGACTGATGGCTCAGGCTTGGCCTCGATCCGAGCCAAAGAAGCCAAGAACCCCAAAGACCATGTGATCTTGCCCGAGCTCATCTCCAAAGAGCCCCTGGGCCCACTGGTGCGTCGGGGTGACGATGAGTGGCTGGCCATCGTGAAGTGGACCATCTACGGCTTGATCGAAGCCGAGGAAGTGGGCATCACATCGGCTAACTTGGAAAGCCTCAAAACCGACAGCACCGATCCGCTGGTGCTGCGCTTGCTAGGTAAGTCGGACGACACCGGCAAACTGCTAGGTCTCGACAAAGAGTGGTTGGCGCACGCCATTGCCGCTGTGGGCAACTATGGCGAGATGTTCGAGCGGCACTTGGGTGAAAAAAGCCCACTCGGCCTCAAACGCGGACTCAACGCCCAGTGGTCCAAAGGTGGCTTGCAATACGCCATTCCCATTCGGTGATCGGGCGAGATTTGAAGCGCACTTGGCTCAGGGCTGCATAGACAACAACACCGACTTCTCAGACTGACCATTGGCGTCCAACGGAAAAAAGCCCGGCATGTTGAAGGCATTCAGGTACCGGTAACTGCTGAATGCCATTGACCATTCGGCAAATCGTCGTTGCGTGATGGGCGATCTCTCTTGCACCTGAATGACTTCATGCCTGGGGTCTTTCATCAAGGATTGCCACAACTGTTCAATCGCCTGGGGTGCTCCCTCGATGCATTGCGTGAAAACACCATCAGCGTACAACAAATGCCCGGTGATCCCCAGACGCGCATTGTTGTGCCGTGCGTGGTTCAAAATATTGAATAAATCTACCGTACCCAATGGCTGCGTTGCACGCGAGGTGTAGACCAAGCGCTCCAGGGTTGTGGGGATCTCAGAAGTAGGCATGGGGCAATGCTCGCGTTCAAACTCATGTCAAAGAGGAGAGGATGAATGGGAATACTGACAGCAAGTTGTCAATGTCTGAGCCGTTTGTCTCTCAACGAGTTCAAGGATCGATTTGCACGTTGGCCTTGTCGATCACCACACGAATACTTTTGAGCTCATCGGCCAGCCATTTGGCATGCGCAGCAGGGCTGCGCTGGTTGATGGGAAAGATCCCCGTGCCCATGTCGGCCAGGCGTTTTTGCACGGCGGCATCGGCCAGGGCAAACTGCAGCGCAGCATTGAGCTGGGTCACGATGGCAGTGGGTGTGCCCTTGGGCGCATAAAGGCCGTGCCAGACGGACACGTCAACTTGGGGCAGGCCGAGTTCACGGGTGGTCGGGATGTCAGGGAATGCCGGATTTCTTTGCGGCGAGGTGATGGCATAGGCCTTGATCTTTTTGGATGCCAAATGTGGGAACGCATTGGTGGTCTGGTCGCATAACAGATCAACGTGACCTGCCATCACGTCTTGCAAGGCCATGCTGGTGCTTTTGTAGGGAATCAAGTTGGGCTCGGCACCCAAGGCTTGGCCCAACATGATGGCGCACAAATGCGAGCCGGTCCCCACCCCCGCATTGGAGAACGCCACCTTGCCTCCATTGGTTTTTAGGGTGTTGAACAACTCTTTGGCATCCTTGGCCGAATAGGATGGGTTGGCTGCCAACACATAGGGACCGATGTTGACCAAGCCTATCGGCTCAAAAGCCGTGGCAGTGTCATAACTCAAGTTTTTGTAGAGCGCCGCAGACAGGGCAATGGTGGTGTGTATCAACACCGTGTAGCCATCGGGTTTGGCATGTGCCGCACGGGCAGCTGCGATCGTGCCACCGGCCCCAGGTACGTTCTCCATGACCAGCGGTTGGCCAAGGTTGTCAGCCATCTTTTGGCCAATCAAACGAGCCACGCTGTCAGTTGCACTGCCCGCGGGGAAAGGCACCACCACATTGATCGGTCGTGCCGGGTATGACTGCGCCATTACGACAGGTGTGGCCAGCACACAGACGCCAAACAACACGCACCAGGCTGCTCTCAAGCGCTGAAGAAATGGGTTCATGGGGGACAGGTCCAATCGATCAAGTTGATGGCGCTGAGTGGGTCGCATCATGCGCATGTTTGGCCGCTTCACGCGCAAGTTGTGCCTCTTCACGGATGACCTCCATCACATGACGCTTGAGTTGGTTGAATTCAGCAGAGGTGACGTCTCGCGGGCGCTCCAAATCAATGTGAATCAACTCGCGTATCTTGCCAGGGCGGTGCGTCATGATGGCAATTTGGGTACCCAGAATCAAGGCCTCGTCCACGCTGTGGGTCACAAATACGATGGTGCTGCTGTAGGCCTGCCAAATGGCCACCAACTCTTCTTGCATTTCAAGTTTGGTTTGGGCATCTAAGGCCGCAAATGGCTCGTCCATCAAGATCACAGCCGGGTTTTGCAGCAAGGCGCGGGCAATGCCCACACGCTGGGCCATACCGCCAGAGAGTTCACTGGGAAAATGCTGTTCAAACCCACGCAATTTCACAGCGTCAACAAAGGGCTGTGCCGCGCGCTGACGCTCCTCTTTGCTGAGCCCTTTGAGTTTGAGTGCAAAGGCGATGTTGTCCCACACGGGCAACCAAGGCATCAAGTTGGCTTGCTGAAACACCATGCCGCGATCTGCACCTGGTCCCACGATAGGTTGGCCCCCGACCAAGACTTGACCTGTGGTGGGTTTTTCAAATCCCGCCACCATATTGAGTAGCGTCGATTTACCGCACCCACTGGGGCCAATGAGGCATACGAACTCTTTCTTCTCGACGCTCAAGGTGACATGGTCAATGGCCAAGGTCTTGGTACCACGAACAGGGTCGTGGAACTCTTTGACAATGTCATTGAGTTGAATGAATGACATACCTACCCTTTAAGAATTGTTACCTTGCAATGTGCCGGCTTGTTGCCAACGCAGCAATTTGTTCATGATGGCTTTCAGGCCAAAATCAGACAGAAAACCCAATAACCCAATGCTGACCATGCTGGCGATCACCATGTCGTAGCGCAAGAAATAGTAGGAGTCCCACAGCACGTAGCCCAACCCGCTTTTGACGGCCACCATCTCAGAGGTCACCGTCAGCATCCACGCACTGCCCACACCGATGCGCAAACCAGCAAAGATGCTGGGCATGGCCGCAGGTACCACCACAAATCGCAGCATTTGGTACTCGCTCGCACCCGCCATGGCGGCCGCCCGAAGTAACTCACGGCTGACGGTTTTGACGCCATGGATGGTGTTCATCAGGATGGGGAAAAACGCACCCAAAAACACCAAGAAGATGGCCGGCTTGTCGGCAATGCCAAACCAAATGATGGCCAATGGAATCCAAGACACCGGTGGAATGGGTCGCAACATTTGCAGGGTGGGTTCGATGGTTTTTTCAATCACCCGCGACCAACCAATACCCACGCCCAAACCAATCCCACACACACTGGCGATGAGGTAACCGGTGAAAACACGTGTGCTGCTGGCCAATGCATCGAGGTACCAATGGCCTGCGTTGTCTTGGGTGTACTCGGTGATGGCAAAGAGCCAATCAGCCCATGACATCAAAACACGCGAGGGCGCGGGCAACAAGGCGGGAGGAATGTAGCCAGAGCGAGAAAATATTTCCCAACTGCTGACCAACAAAAGCGGTACCCAAAAGCGGCCCTTGTTGAGCCAAAGCAAACGTAACAATGGCATGGTGACCTCAATAGCCTAGGGCAGAAGCGGGCTTGCCAGTGGCCTGCATCAAAAACGTGTAGTTCATGTTTTTGTCGATGTCGGCGCTGACGTCACGTGAGATGTATTTGAGGTCCAACATCATGTCAGCAATCGCCTTCGTGGTGCCGCGCTTCATGGTGATGTCTGGGTACGCATTCTTCAAGGCCTCGGTGGCCACCGCACGGTCCAAGCCCGTGCCCTTGACGATGCTGTCGATCCAGCCTTGCTTGTCTTTGTCGAGCACTTCGACCAAACGAACCACCGACGCCACGGCTTGGCGTACGGCCTCAGGTTTTTCTTTGATCACGTCCGAGCGCGTCAAGATCAAGTTGGTCAAGCGTCCTGCCGCCTGGTCGTAGGGGTAGTTGAAGTGTTTGCCAATACCTGTCATTCGGATTTGCGAGGCAAAAGGCTCGACCGTGCCAATCAACTCAATTTCGCCACGCTGCAAGGCCGCTGCATGGTCGGAGTAGTTGGGGATGTTGATGAATTGCACATCGCGTGTGGGGCTGATGCCGTTCTTGACCAACTCACCACGCATGTGCAGGTCTTGGGCGTTGCCACGCGACGCTGCAATGCGAAACGGTTTGCCTTGCGCTTTGTAGTCGGCAATCATTTTCTTCAGTCCAGCCCAGTCATCAGGTGCCAAAGGTGAATCCTTGCCCACCAACAATTCTGAGCCGCCATTGACTTGGCCTGACACGGCCACCAAATCCAAACCCTTGTCCAAGCCGGAGACGAAATTCAAATAGGTGACTTGTGCAATGTCCACGCTCTTGGACACCAAGGCCGTCAAGGCGTCATTGCCCGAGTTGAAATTGATGGCTTCAATCTCCACACCTTTGGCCAGTCCAGGCACCATAGCCATTGACAGGCAATGGGCACATTTGGCGTACGCCATTTTGATTTTGATCGGCGCTGTTTGCGCTTGCGCATGCAAGCTCAACCCCAAGCCCACACTGCAAGCCAGTGCAAGGGTCAGGCGGCGTATCGTCAACAGGGAGCGAGGTGACAGGATCATGGAATGAACTCCTAGAGTGATTGAGAAGGTGAAAAATTGGGGGGAGGCGACGCCAGCAGGGCTTTAATCGCGGGGGACAAACCAAGGTGCGGTTTTTGAGGAGGTGGCGCGTAGCTGCCCTCTCGGGCTTTTAGAGAACGCAAGCTCACCAACAACTCAGCTTGTTTGACCGCGCTCGACACACCGTCGACCACGGGAACAGGCAGCAAGCGCTCAATGGCGCGCGCCAGTCCAGCCAAAGGCGCACCAGCCAGCACGATGACATCTGCACCGTCCTCACGCACACACTGTTGGGCCAAGCTGATCAATCGCTCGCTGTGATCGACTTGCACCGTGGCCACATCTTGAAGCGGGTCGTTGAGGGCTCTGAAACTGGCCAAACGCGAGCTGAGGTGGTACTCATGCACCATGTCCAAATACCACCCCCGCATGCGCGGGGAAATCGAGACGATGGAGAACTTGCCGCCCAACTGACAGGCTGTGGCCAAAGATGCCTGCGTCATGCCTGTGACGGGCACTGGCAACACTTCGCGCAAGGCGGCCAAACCTGGGTCGCCAAAGGCAGCCACGATCACGGCGTCGTGCCCCGCCAGATTCGCGCCCACTTGTTCGGCGGTGGCGTAGGCGCCCACCATGGCTTCAAAGCGCGTCTCGATGTAGGCCACACCGAACTGTGCCGTCAGCGCAGTGATCTGGGTGCCGGGCGACGCACTGCGCAAAGCCTCTGCGTGAATCAAAGCGGTCACGCTGGTTGAAATATTGGGATTGACGACCAAGAGCTTCATGGGAGTCAAGGCCTCCACAAGGGCGAGCGGTGGCCACGCCCGCGCACCCGAGCTGGCATGGGTCGCTCACATGCCAAAAACTGGCCATGCCCGGCTTGGCCGAGGTATTGCCCGTCACGCCAGACCACCACGCCTCGCGACAGGGTGATGGCAGGCCAAGCCCTGACGTCGATGCCCTCGTAGGGTGTGTAGTCCACGTTGTGGTGGAGCGCGCTGTTTTGAATCGTACGAGGCGTCTCAAGGTCCCACACCACGAGGTCAGCGTCCGAACCCACCGCAATCGTGCCCTTGCGCGGAAACAAACCGTACAACTTGGCGGCTTGGGTGGAGGTCAGGTCCACGAAACGGTGCACATCAATTCGCCCATCCAAGACACCGTGCGACATCAGTAAGGGCAAGCGTGTTTCTAAGCCCGGAATGCCATTGGGCACCTGGGTGAAAGGAGCCTCACCCCCATGCACTTGTTTGCCGTGTGGTCCTTCAAAGGAAAACGGCGCATGGTCAGAAGAAAAAACCTGAAAAGTGCCGTTGTCCAAGGCACGCCAAATCACGTCTTGGTTGGCTTTGTCTCGGGGGGGAGGACTGCAAATGCATTTCGCACCCTCAAAACCCTCTTGGTCCAAATCCTCTGCGCTCAACATCAGGTACTGCGGACAGGTTTCAGCATAAATTTTCAGACCCAGCCCCTGCGCCGCACGAATTTGCGCAACGGCCTCTTGACCCGAGACATGCACCACCAACATCGGCACATCCACCAACTCAGCCAAGGCAATGGCGCGGTGTGTGGCCTCACGCTCCAACAACATGGGACGAGCATGCGCGTGATAGCGCGGCGCTGTCATGCCAGCGTCGAGCAATTGCTCGGTCAACCACGCGATGCAATCGGCATTTTCTGCATGGATCATGGTCATCGCACCTTCGGCGCGTGCCACGGACAAGAGCTTCAAAATTTCACGGTCGTTGAGCTTCATGTCGTCGTAGGTCATGTAGAGCTTGAACGAGCTGTAGCCTTGCGCCACCAAGCGTGGCAGCTCTTCATGGAGCACCTGAGGCGTGGGGTCACTGACGATCAAATGAAAGGCGTAGTCAATCGCTGCCAAATGTCCCGCGCGTTGGTGGTAGTCGTCCACTGCGGCTTGCAAAGACTGGCCCTTGAATTGACAGGCAAATGGAATGACCGTGGTCGTTCCACCGCAAGCAGCAGACCGAGTGCCAGACAAAAAATCATCCGCCATCTTGGCGCCATCTGACATCGGTTGATCCAAGTGGCAATGCGAGTCAATGCCCCCGGGTGTGACCAAGCGGCCTTGGGCGTCGATTTCCTCGCGCCCGCCCCCTAAGTGCTTGCCGATGGCCTCGATGCGTCCGTTGACGATGCCGATGTCTGCCAAGTAACGGTCAGTGGCCGTGGCAATCTCGGCATGCCGAACCACCACATCAAAGTCCAGACTCATGCCACATCCCTGAACAAGCCGCCCCAACCAGACACGCGTCGCGTGTCAATGCCCACGAGCTTCAAGGCTTTCCACACCACGGTACTCACACTGTCGTAGATCGCAATACCCAGCTCGCGCTCTAAGCGCTCCACCAAGGCAGCACCGCGCAAATTGGTACACATGATCAAAATCGCCTCAGGCTTGGCCTTAGCCACCTCACGAATCATCGTTTCGATTTGCGCCTCGGTGACTTCAGAAAATGAGTAGTTGTCTTCCAACTCTAAGTGGCGTTCAGCCACCATCTCATAACCAGCCGTTTGGTAGTTTTGAATGATGGCATCTTGAACACTTTGCAAATACGGAGACACCAAGGCGAGTTTTCGAACTCCAGTTTTTTGGAGAATTTCATTCATCGCCAACACAGAGGTGCAAGCCTTGGCACCGGTGGTGGCCTCAATGCTTTGGCACAGTCGAAGGTCCGAATCAAAGCCCAACCAACTCGACGAGGTACCACTCCAGCCTATCACTTGACAACGGGCATGCCCCAACAGCTCAGCAGCTTTGACCACCTCGGGGGTGGCAAATTGCGCCAGCGCACCCTCGCTCAGAGCAATGCGCGTCACAGCAAATCTTCCAAAGTGCGCGCTGGCCTCTTGCACCGAACGCAACATCTCTGATGTGAGGGGCTCCAGCACCGTGTTTGAAGACGGCGTCAACATTCCAAGTAAGGCCCTTTGCATTGAATACTCCTTTGCTTATGTCAAGCAAGCACCGAGCCAACCCAAAGTGGTTCAAACACAAAGCATTGCGCCATATCTGTGCGCCCAAACCAGGGGCGGGCACAGCCTTGGTGCCAAAGAACGGGGGTTCGTCCTGATTTCAGTGCATCGTGCGACCCCAGTTAAAGTTAGGGCCTATGACAGCCCCCTTAAAACATCGTGCGACAAGAAATCTCTACGCGTCCGGCACCATGAAGCTGTGCATGGAGAGCTCTGCACGATGAACTGGAACAGCCGGCGCACCCGCGCGCTGATTTATCAAGCCGCACTCATCGCCATCTTGCTGGTTACAGCGGGGTGGTTGCTGAGCAACACACTCACCAACATGCGTGCGCGCGGCATACAAAGCGGATTTGATTTTTTGTGGGACACCGCAGGCTTTGACATCGGCGAATCGCTGATCTCCTTTGATGCCACCCGACCCTATTGGCAGGCTTTTGAGGTGGGCTTACTCAACACCTTGCGCGTGTCACTGATCGGCATCGTCGCATGCACCCTGTGGGGCACGCTGCTGGGCATGGGGCGTTTGTCTGGCAACGCCCTGGCACGTGGCCTGTGCTATGCCTACACCGAGCTGTTTCGCAACATTCCCCTGTTGCTGCAACTCTTTATGTGGTACGTGCTGCTGGTCGAGTGGATGCCCGACAGTGAGACGCCGTTGCACTTAGCGGACTTGTTTTTCCTCAGCAAAAGTGGCCTGACCCTGCCCTGGTTGTCGGCGCTGGATGGCCGCTTGATGTGGGACTTGCCGGTCTGGCAAGACGGCAGTGTGCAGGGTGGTGCCAGCCTGAGTCCTGAATTTTTAGCGCTGACTTGGGGCTTGACCTTGTACACCTCTGCCTTCGTGGCCGAGGTAGTGCGCGCAGGTTTGCGGTCTGTACCCAAAGGACAGACCGAGGCTGCGCGCAGCGTGGGCCTGTCGCCGTGGCTGACCTTGCGTTTGGTGGTGTTGCCTCAGGCCATGCGCCTGATCGTGCCGCCCATGACCAACCAGTACCTCAACCTCATCAAAAACTCATCGCTGGCCGTGGCCATTGGCTACCCCGACTTGGTGAACATCTCCAACACCGCGCTCAACCAAACCGGTCGTGCACTGGAATGCATTGCCTTGGTGATGGCGGTGTACCTGGGCCTGTCGCTGCTAACCGCCACGCTGATGAACGCGTACAACCGCCGCGTGGCGATGAAAGAACGGTGATGGCGCAAAGTTTCGAGTTGATCAACGCCCGCAACCCGCCTGCTCGAGACGGCGGCTGGTGGGCCTGGTGTCAGCGCCACCTCTGGAGCACGCCCGGCAATGCGCTGGTGTCTGTGGTCCTGATCGCCTCGCTGGCCTGGTGCTTGCCGGCAGCGCTTGAATGGGGCATGTGGCACGCGGTCTTTAAAGCCGATGCCGACAGCTGCCAAGCTGTGCGAGGCAGCGGCGCGTGCTGGGGCGTGGTGGCTGAAAAATACCGCCTGATCTTGCTGGGCCGCTACCCGTTTGAAGAACAGTGGCGACCGGTGTTGGCCACGCTGGCCTTGGTGCTGTTGCTGGTGCTCAGCTGTGTGCCGGCCTGCTGGAAGCGTGGTTTGGCCTTGGCTTGGGTCGGCGTGTGGATGTTGTTTTTTGGCTTGATGGCCGGGGGCAGTTGGTGGGGCGTGCCCACGGGCTTAGGCGCAGTGTCCAGCGACCAGTGGGGTGGCCTGCCACTGACTTTGATGCTGGCCAGCCTGTCCATAGGCCTGGCGTTTCCGTTGGGGGTGCTGGTGGCACTAGGGCGCCAAAGCCAGATGCCCGCCATTCGCAGTGTGTGCATCACCTACATTGAGCTGGTGCGCGGCGTGCCGCTGATCTCGGTGCTGTTCATGGCCAGCTTCATGTTTCCGCTGCTCTTGCCCAGCGGCACCTCCCCCGATGTGCTGCTGAGAGTGTTGGTGGGCATCACCTTATTCTCGGGGGCTTACACCGCAGAAATTGTGCGCGGGGGCTTGCAAGCTATCCCACGTGGTCAGCTGGAGGCTGCTGCCACACTGGGCCTGGGTTATTGGCAAACGCAGCGCTTGGTGGTGTTGCCACAAGCCCTGGCGCATGTGGTGCCGGGCCTCATGAACAACTTCATTGCCATTTTCAAAGACACCTCTCTGGTAACCATCGTGAGCTTATACGAGCTATCGGGCTCGCTCGGGCTTGCGGTGCAAGGTGACCCGAACTGGCGGCCCTTCAAGATCGAAGGCTACCTGTTCATCACGCTGATTTATTTTGTGTTTTGCTTGAGCCTGTCCCGCTACAGCCTATGGGTTGAGCGTCAGGTGTCACACCGTTGACCCCCAAGGAGTGCCCTGTGGCCGACCCCATCATCCGTTTCGAGCAGGTCAACAAATGGTTTGGCGACTTCCATGTGTTGCGCGACATCAACCTGGAGATTGCACGCGGCGAACGCGTGGTCATCTGCGGCCCCTCGGGCTCGGGCAAGTCGACGCTGATTCGTTGCATCAACCGTTTGGAAGAACACCAAGAGGGCCGGCTTGAGGTCGCAGGTATTGAACTGCGCGATGACGTCAAAGCCATTGAGCAAGTGCGCCGCCAAGTGGGCATGGTGTTTCAACAGTTCAACCTGTTTCCGCACTTGAGCGTGCTCGACAACCTGACCCTCTCGCCCATCTGGGTGGGTCGACTCTCACCGACCCAAGCGCGTGAGCGTGCCATGCAACAGCTAGAACGTGTTCGCATTGCAGAACAAGCGCACAAGTTTCCACTGCAATTGTCTGGCGGACAACAGCAGCGGGTGGCGATTGCACGCGCGCTGTGCCTGACGCCACAAATCATGCTTTTTGACGAGCCTACCTCGGCCCTAGACCCCGAGATGGTGCAAGAGGTGCTGGACGTGATGGTGAGCCTGGCCGAACAAGGTATCACCATGCTGTGCGTCACCCACGAAATGGGATTTGCGCGGGCCGTGGCAGACCGGGTGATCTTCATGGACCAGGGCCAGATCGTTGAGCAAGCTGCGCCTGCGGCTTTTTTTGACCAGCCACAGCACCCACGCACCCAGGCGTTTTTGGCCAAGGTGATTGGGCGCTGAGCCCACTATTTCTTCAGGTAAATCTGATCGAAGCTGCCGCCATCGGCAAAGTGGTCTTTGTCGGCTTTGGCCCAGCCGCCAAAGGCTTGGTCGATGGTGAACAAAGGCAGCTTGGGCAACTGCTTGACGTACTTGGCCTGGGCCTTGGGCGAGATGGGGCGGTAGAAGTTTTTGCCCGCAATGTCTTGGCCTTCGTCGGTGTAGAGGTAGTTCACATACGCCTCGGCCACTTTGCGTGTGCCTTTGCGGTCCACGGTTTTGTCCACCACCGTCACGGGAGGTTCAGCCAAGATGCTGAGGGACGGGTAGACGATGTCGACCTTGTTGCCAAATTCTTTTTCCAGCAGGTGCGCTTCGTTCTCCCACGAGATGAACACATCGCCCTGGTTGCGTTGCGCAAAGGTGATGGACGAGCCACGTGCGCCAGTGTCGAGCACGGGCACGTTTTTGTAGAGCTGGGCCACAAAGTCTTTGGCTTTGGCGTCTCCGCCGTATTTGCGTTTGGCAAACTCCCA
>CAIVLE010000058.1 GCA_903906635.1 uncultured Burkholderiales bacterium
CACAGCCAATAACCTACAGTACCCAGTATTTAAATCAATCCGGGACTAAAGGGTACATGGGTACCAATGTATTTTACGGTGCCAAGGCTGATCCCCAAGTCAATCAGCAATTTGACGCCCTGGGTAACTTGACCACGCCAACGTTGTCAGATGCCGTCTTACAAAGCGGCCGTATCAATTTGGCGCAAACTGGGACTGTGATCCAAGCGGGTGCTTTACAACTTGACGGGGTGAGTTTGGGGGCATTGACCGCAAAAAGTGGACCTCCAGCACAACCAGGTGGACCCGCTACGCTGACGCTGGATGATGTTAAAAATTGGATCAACGGTGCGGGTCTTACGGATGTCATCGTCAACAAAACAAACGCCGTCAACGTACCTTCCGGTCAAATTAACTTTAGCAAACCGCTCACCATCAATGGCGTGGCGATTGGTTCAGTTGCGCCAGGCGCAGTTGGGCCATCCCAATACAATAATTTGGCAACCTTGGTGACGGCAATTCAAAGCGCAAGCGCTCAAACCAATGTGACCGCTTCCATTGATACGGGTGGGAATTTGGTATTGACCAACATGCCTGGACATGAGGGTGAGAATATTTCCTTGGTGCCGACACCAGGATCGAGCCCAGCCAACGTGTTTGGGATTGCTTCTCAGGTCTACACAGGAGAAATTCAACTCACTCGTAAGTTGGGGGATGCGGGTCACTCGAGTATTGAGTTCTCTTTTGGACCAAATGGTTCACCAAAGGATTTATCCGCTGCAGGCTTTAGAACAGGGGCGTACATTAAAGGCCAAGTTCCTGATGATCTTCAAGTTTTCGTGACTGGATCGGGCACTGCCTCTGTTGCTGCCTCCTATGTATCCACGCCAGTTGATCCGCAGCAAAAGTTACGCAATCAATCGATCGGAATCAACTTCACATCGGCCAAACACTATGTCATCACTGACGTTGCCACAGGCACTGAGTTGGCTAGTCGTGACTACGATCCTACTGTCACCAATCCAGTCATCAATTATCAAGGCGCCCAGATTACATTGAGCTCGGCGCCACAGCCCGGTGACAGTTTTGTTGTGGACGGCAACAAGGATGGCTTGGGTAGCATTCAAAATGCATTGGCGATGGCTAATTTGGCCAAACAAAAAGTTGCCAATGGAATGACGATTGCTGACAACTATATTGGTCAAGTCAATACTGTGGGTAATGTTTCACAGCAAGCCACCATCAGCAAACAAGCTTTGACAGTGGTCAACAACCAGGCCATTGCCGCCAGAGATGCAGTATCCGGGGTGAACCTCGATACCGAGGCCGCGTCGTTGATCAAGTACCAGCAAGCTTACCAAGCAGCAGCCAAGGCGCTGCAAATCGCTGGTCAGTTGTTCGATACCATCGTTCAAATGCCAGGTTAAGGAGATAAAAAATGGTCATGAGTGTCTCAACCAGCCAATATATTGACAATGCATCAAAGCAGTTGTCAACAATTCAAAATAATCTTGCTCAAACGCAAACCCAATTGTCAACTTCATTGCAGGTGGTTCAGCCCAGCGACGCGCCTGATAAAACCTCAATGATTACCAAGTTGAATACTGAAATTGCGACCCAATCAAATTTCACGGACACATTAAAAACCGTTCAAACACAACTTCAAGCGCAAGACACAGCATTTCAGAGTGTGAC
>CAIVLE010000059.1 GCA_903906635.1 uncultured Burkholderiales bacterium
GTCCCCATCAACAACACCACCATGGCCACCGAGTTGGTGGGTTGGCTCCCCCAAGGCACCCAATGCCAAACGCTCAAGATCCCAAGGGGTCAAGGCCTGCTGACACGAGAGACCATACCTGCGTACAAAGCTCAAGCACTGAAGTTGGCCCAGAGCTTGTTAGGTCAGCCCATCCAAGCACTGGCTTATGGATGCACGGCCGCCAGCTTTTTGTCAGGTGCACAAGGCGATGCCGAGTTGTGTGCAGAGCTCACACAGTTGATAGGCAAACCCGTGGTCACCACCGCCAGTGCGATGGTGGTTGCCCTTCAAGCACTGGGCGCACAACGCATTGGTTTGGTGACTCCTTACCAAGACGAGGTCAATGATCAACTCAAGCGCTTCTTGGCCGATGGTGGCATAGACGTGCTGGCCTTTGACAGCATGCGGGCCCCCAATGTTGATGCGCTGGGACGCATCACATCCGCCCAAGTCGCACAGATGGCCCGACAGGTCATGACCGATGGTTGCCAGGCCATGTTCATTGCCTGCTCGCAACTGCCAACTTTTGACATTCTTCAGACCTTGAGTGACGAATTTGGTCGTCCTGTACTGTCCTCTATTCAGGCCACTGCACAACAAGTGCGTGCCACCCTGCACCTCTAAACCCTCAGTACCACCATGCACTTTTTGATGTTGAGAGTTTTACAGTTTGCGCTCGGCCTGGTGCTGATGCATAGCGCTTTTGCACAAAACTCATGGCCCAGCAAACCCATTCGTATCATCGTGCCGTTCGCTGCGGGTTCGTTCACCGAAACTGCGGCTCGCACGCTTGGCGCAGAACTGTCCGCCCAATGGGGACAACCTGTGATTGTTGAAACCAAAGGCGGTGCAGGCAGCACGGTGGGCACCGACATGGTGGCTAAATCGGCACCCGATGGCTACACCTTGCTCGTCACCGACAACTCGTTTGCAGTGTCCTCTGCGCTTTACGACAAACTGCCGTTCGATCCTGAAAAGGACATTGTCAAAATCAGCACCCTCGCAGAGGCGCCTGCCGTGCTGATGGTCAAAGCTGACGCGCCCTACAAAACCTTGAAAGACTTGGTCGATCAAGCCCATAAAAGCCCAAAAACCTTGACCTATGGTTCGGGCGGGCAAGGCTCGTCGGCGCACTTGGCCACAGAATTGTTTTTCATCCAAGCCAATGCAGAACTCACCCATGTACCTTACCGGGGCGTTGCTGCAGCTTTGCTTGACTTGATGGCCGGGCGCATTGATGTGGGCTTGTCCAGCGCAGGCTCTGCGGCACAACACATCAAAGGCGGTAAGTTGCGTGGATTGGCCGTGGTCGGCAAAGAGCGTCACCCACTCATCCCCGAGGTCCCCACCTTTCAGGAAGCGGGCTTTGGCAACTACGACATGGTCTATTGGTTTGGATTGATGGCCCCTGCCGGCTTACCTCCTGGGGTGTTGGCTCGTATTCAGCAAGGCGTGGCACGTGCTGTGGAGCAGCCCAAAGTCTCTGAGGTGTTTGCCGCCACTGGTGCGCGAGCCGTGGCGCGCAGCAGCTCAGACTTCAACAAAAGAGTTCAAGACGAATCACGACTGTGGAAAAGCGTGGTGACCAAATCTGCCATCAAAGTTGAATAACCAGAAAGACCAAACTGACATGACCACACCGAATTACCAAAACAAAGCCAAACAAGCTCTGCTCGCCGACCAACTGGTGCTTTGCATGGGGCTGCGCCAAGCACGCACCGCAGACATTGGACCCATGGCTGCCTCGTGCGGCTTTGATGCGATCTACATCGACATGGAGCACAGCGCCATTTCTCTCGACACCGCCTCCGCTATTTGCGTGGCAGCCATCGGGCACGGAATCACCCCATTTGTGCGCGTACCAGGCCTCTTGGCCAGTGACATGAGCCGCGTACTCGACGGAGGCGCTCAAGGCATCATCATTCCACATGTCAACACGGCAGAACAAGCCCAAGACATCATCTCAGCTTGCAAGTTTCCGCCCATTGGGCACCGCTCGGTCATGGGAGCCAACCCCGCCTTGGGCTACCAAGCCCTTCCACTGGCGGAGAACAACAGCCGCCTCAACCACGACACGCTAGTGATCGTCATGCTCGAAACGCCACAAGGCATCTCCAATGCAGACGCTATTGCTGCCGTGCCAGGTGTGGATATGCTTTTGATAGGTTCTAACGATTTGTGTACTGAAATGGGCATTCCCGGACAACTCAAGCACGAGAAGATCAGGCAAGCCTACGAAACCACAGCAGCAGCTTGCCGCAAACACAATAAATTCTTAGGTGTGGGTGGTATCCGCGGCGACTTGGAGTTGCAAAGCCAACTCACGCAGCTGGGTGCACGCTTCATCATTGCAGGCAACGACGTGGCTTATTTGATGTCCGCCGCACGACAAGACGTTCAAGCACTGCGTAAGGCCTGCGTAAAATAGTAAGTATGCTTACACACCACGACACCGATCCTGCATTTGAGTCGCCGGCGCTTGCTTGCGATGCACATTTCCATGTGTTTGGCCCCTCGGATCGCTATCCCTACGCTGGTGGACTGCGTTACACGCCCCCTGTTGCTGAGCTCAGTGATTACTTGCAGTTGGCTGAACTCTTGGGCATGAAGAGGTTTGTCTTTGTCCAGCCCTCCGCCTATGGCCGAGACAACAGTTGCATGTTCGATGCCATGCGCCAGATGGCTCCTTCGCTGCGACGTGCCATTGTCGATGTGGATGAACACATCTCAGATGCCGAGTTGGCCACCATGAATGAGCTGGGTGTTCGTGGAATTCGAATCAACGTCTCGCCAGTTCACCCCCACGAAGAAGGTCTTTTGGAGCGTATGCTGGCGCGCATCCATCGGCTGGATGCGCGTTGTGCGGAGTTGGGGTGGCACCTTGACTTCTTGCTGCCCGGCTGGTTGACTCAGCAAATGCTGCCTACCTTCGCACAACTCAAGGTCGACCACAGCTTGGCACACATGGGCATGTTCTTGGGCGCGAAAGGTCCACAACAAGACGGCTTTGTGCAGTTGCTGGACTTGCTGAAAAACGGGCCCGGCAAAACCTGGATCAAATTCACCGGCACCTATCGCATGGCCACAGCCCCCGCGTTTGCCGACGCGCTGCCTATGGCACAAGCCATCTTGGATGTGGCCCCTGATCGTGTGATCTGGGGCAGCGACTACCCCCATCTGTCTTTTGCCGACAAAGTAGGCTCTGTGGCCTTGTTCAACCTACTCAAAGACTGGGCTCCAGATGCTGCCATGCGGCAAAAAATTCTTCAAGACAACCCAGCCCGACTGTTTGGCTTTTAAGGACGAGGTATGAGCATCGATGTTTTGGTCATAGGTGGAGGTAATGCCGCCTTGTGCGCTGCGCTGATGGCGGCTGAAGCGGGAGCGCGTGTGACCCTGCTGGAGGCAGCTCCCAAAGAGTGGCGTGGCGGCAACTCCATGCATACCCGCAACTTGCGTTGCATGCACGATGCACCACAAGATGTGCTGGTTGAGGCCTACCCAGAAGAAGAGTATTGGCAAGACTTGCTCAAAGTCACCGGGGGCATCACCAACGAAAAACTCGCCCGCTTGGTCATCCGCGCCTCGTCCAATTGCCGCGACTGGATGCGCCAACACGGTGTGCATTTTCAACCTCCGCTCTCGGGAACGCTGCACGTGGCCCGTACCAATGCCTTTTTCATGGGTGGGGGCAAGGCTCTGGTCAATGCGTACTTTCGCAGCGCCGAACGACTGGGCGTGCAAGTTCGCTACAACGCACCCGTGGACCATATAGACATCCAAGATGGGCGTTTTGTGGCCGCCTATGTGGGCCAAGAGCGCATCACCGCCAAAGCCTGCGTGCTCGCTTGCGGTGGGTTTGAGTCCAACCGCGAGTGGCTGCGCGAGGCCTGGGGCCAAAACGAATGGGGCGAGTGGACGGCGGACAACTTTTTGGTCAGAGGTACACGCTTCAACCAAGGCTTGATGATCAAGGACTTGATGGCCCATGGTGCCGACATGATTGGCGACAAAACCCAAGCCCACATGGTGGCCATCGATGCGCGCGCGCCAGAATACGATGGGGGCATTTGTACGCGGCTCGATTGCGTGTCACTGGGGGTGGTGCTGAACCAAGAAGGCAAACGCTTTTACGACGAAGGTGAAGACTTCTGGCCCAAGCGGTATGCCATCTGGGGGCGCTTGGTGGCGTTGCAACCGGGCCAAATTGGCTACACCATCATCGACAGCAAAGCCATTGGTCGCTTCATGCCGCCGGTATTTGACGGCATCCAAGCCGACACCCTGCCCGAACTGGCCGCTCTTTTGGGCTTGCCCGTGGATACTTTCATGCAAACCATCACCGAGTTCAACCAAGCTTGCCGCGTCGGCACCTTTGACCACAACGTGCAAGACGACTGCCATACCGAAGGCATCACCCCTGCCAAAACACATTGGGCACGCCCCATCGACACCGGTCCTTTCTACGGCTACGCGCTGCGCCCGGGTATCACCTTCACTTACTTGGGCCTCAAAACCGACGAGACGGCGGCTGTGCGTTTCCAAGACCAACCCAGCGAAAACTTGTTTGCGGCGGGCGAAATCATGTCAGGCAATGTGCTGGGTAAAGGTTACACCGCAGGGGTAGGTATGTCGATTGGCACCGCCTTTGGTCGCATCGCAGGGACCAATGCCGCACGCGCTGCACTCGGCCAATCTCAGGGGGCAGAACATGCAAACGCTTGAAGCCCTGGCCCAAGAAGCACGCGCCTTGGCGCAAGGTGGCTTGCCTTTGTCAAGCGCCGAAGCCGAGGTGGCCAGACAACTGCAAATTTGCAACGCCTGCCGTTACTGCGAGGGATTTTGTGCGGTCTTTCCGGCCATGACACGGCGCCTTGAATTTGGCAAAGCCGATGTGCATTATTTGGCCAATCTGTGCCACAACTGCGGCGCGTGTTTACACGCTTGCCAATACGCCCCCCCCCATGTGTTTGCCGTCAATGTGCCGCAATCCATGGCACAGCTACGCGGGCAAACCTACACCGATTACGCCTGGCCTCCAGCCTTGGGCGCGCTGTACCAACGCAACGGCCTCACACTCTCTTTGGCCTTGGCGGCAGGCTTGACTTTGTTTTTGTTGCTGGCCTTGCAGTTCAATGGCACGCTGACAGCTGAGGGCTTGGGCGGCAACTTTTACAAAATCTTCCCGCACAACTTGTTGGTGAGCTTGTTCGCCCCGGTATTTTTGTTTGCGGTACTGGCCCTGACCTTAGGGGTGCGTTCTTTCTGGCGAGAGGTCACCCCCGCCACCACAGGTGCACCCCTGACCTCCCCCGCCACGGCAGAAGCCGCCCATGACGCCCTGCGTCTGACCTACTTAGAAGGCGGTCACGGCCAAGGCTGCAACAACGAAGACGACGCCTTCACTTTGTCGCGCCAACGGGCCCACCACCTCACCTTTTATGGCTTCATGCTGTGCTTTGCATCCACCAGCGTGGCCACGCTATTTCACTACGTGCTGGGCTGGCAAGCGCCGTATGACTTGCCCAGTCTGCCCAAAATTTTGGGGGTGGTAGGTGGCGTGAGCTTGCTGCTGGGCACGGCTGGCTTATTCAAGCTCAAATGGCAGCGCCACCCCTTGCACGGGGACGCAGCGCAAAAGCCCATGGACTATGGCTTCATTGCTTTGTTGTTTTTCACCAGCTTGACGGGGCTGGCCCTGTGGCTGGCGCGTGAGAGCGCGGCATTACCTGCCTTATTGGCAGCTCACCTGGGGGTGGTGATGGCGCTTTTTGCCACCCTGCCCTATGGCAAGTTCGCCCATGGCGTGTTTCGCACAGCGTCCCTGCTTCGCAATGCCGTGGAAAAGCGTCAACCCAAAACCATCGGCTTGAGCAGCGAGTAAGCTCTTGTCTGTCATGAACGTCTCGAAAGCTTCCATGTTTCTCACCACACGTCGCCATCTCGCTTTGTGCCTGCTCAACGGGCTGTTGGCTTTCTCGGCAAGTGCCCAAGACTTTCCACCCAAAAAAACCATCACCATGGTGGTTGGCTTTGCCGCAGGTGGCGCTGCCGACACTGCGGCTCGCATCATCGCCAAAAAACTGGGTGACAACCTTGGCGCCTCGGTGGTGATTGACAACAAGGGAGGTGCCGGCGGGAACATCGCGCATCAATACACCGCCAATGGCCCGACCGATGGAAGTTTGATTTTGTTTGGCTCCGTCGGCCCACTCACCATCGCGCCCCATCTGGTGAAGTTGCCCTATGACCCCGTCAAAGACTTGGCTCCACTCACCATGGGGGTGAACTTTCCCAATGTGTTGGTGGTCCATGCAGGCACTGGCATCAAAACATTTGCAGAATACATTGCCTTTGCCAAAAAGAACCCCGGCAAGTTGGACTACGCATCGACTGGACCGGGTTCAGCGTCCCATCTGGCAGGCGAACTGCTGGACGACATGGCCAAGATTGAGACAACCCACGTGCCCTACAAAGGCGGCGCCCCTGCATTGCAAGACTTGTTGGGTGGCCGTGTGGCAGCTTACTTCTCGACCTACTCCACCTCCCAAGCCTACATCGACAACGGCAAGCTGATTCCCTTGGCCAGCACTGGGACCCAACGCCTGCGCTCACTGCCCAATATTCCGACCATTGCCGAGTCAGGCTATCCGGGCTTTAGTGCCACCAACTGGTATGCGTTCGTTGCTTCCTCCAAAGTGCCTACGGCCATTTTGGATCGCTGGAATGTGGAGTTGGTCAAAGTCCTCAAGTCGCCCGACGTGGTGGACCAACTCAACAGCCATGGCCTGACGCCGCTACCCGGTACGCGCAATGAATTGGCTGCTTACATGGCCAAAGAAACATCCACTTGGGGCCGCGTTATTCGCGAACGCAAGATCACGGCTGAGTAATTTTCTTCTTATAAAACCGAGATACTCCATGAACAACCGCTATCACTCTGCTTTGTCATTCACGCGTCGCTTAGGCCTTCTCAGCGTCGGTCTGTTGATCTTTGCAGCCCAATGCATCCATGCCGCTGAAATTCGCGTCATCACCTCAGGGGCCTTCACCGAAGCTTACAAGCAACTCGTCCCCATGTACGAACAAGCGTCCGGAAACAAAGTCATCAGCGCATTCGGCGCTTCGGTGGGCAATGCGCCTGACTCGATTCCCAGCCGTTTCGCGCGTGGCGAAAAGTTTGACTTGGTGATTTTGTCTGAAGGGGGTCTGGAAGCCTTGATGGCACAGGGCAAACTCGTCAAAGGCAGCCGCGTTGACTTGGCCCGTTCGCAAATTGGTGTGGCAGTGCGCAAAGGCACGCCAAAGCCCGATATCAGCACGGTGGAAGCGTTGAAAAAAACCTTGCTCGAAGCCAAATCCATTGCCTATTCGGCTAGCGCCAGTGGCACTTATTTGTCCACCGAGTTGTTCCCCAAGCTAGGCGTGGCAGAGCAAATGAAGGTCACAGCCAAACGCATCATGAGTGAACGCGTGGGCGCAGTGGTAGCCCGCGGCGATGCGGAGCTGGGTTTTCAGCAAGTCAGCGAATTGATTTACTTCAAAGAACTAGACTTCGTAGGCACCTTGCCCGAGGCGGTACAGCAAACCATCTTTTTCTCATCGGCTTTGGTCGAGGGCTCTCAAGAGCAAGAAGCGGCCAAGCACTTGGTACGTTTTTTGAGTTCTGCCTCCGTGGCCAAGTTGGTACGTGAGACCGGTCTGGACCCAGCCAGCCGCTGAGTCGACGACCGATAATCGGGCACATGACGCAGCCCTGTTTTCCCACGAACAAGCCCACCCTCGTGTCTCCTTTGAAGGGGGTGCGCATTCTCAGTCTGGCCCTCAATCTGCCAGGCCCTGCGGCACTCATGCGCTTGCGCAGCATGGGGGCCCACTGCACCAAGCTCGAGCCGCTGGCCCCACCCGGTATGGCCACGGCTGACCCGATGGGCATCTACAAACAAGCCGCCTACGCCACCATGCACGAGGGCGTTGAGGTCGTTCAAGCCGACTTGAAAACCGAGCGCGGCCAAAGCCGCTTGCACAAACTCTTGGTGCGCACCGACGTACTCATCACGTCGTTCAGGCCTTCTGCGCTCACCAAACTTGGACTTGGCTGGGCCGCTTTGCATCGTCAATATCCGTCCCTGTGCATGGTCAGCGTGGTGGGCGCCTCGGGTGTGCGTGCCGAAGAACCAGGGCATGACCTGACTTATTTGGCCGAGAACGGCTTACTCAATGGATTGGAGATGCCTTCCAGTCTCTACGCTGACATGGGCGGCTCATTGTTAACCACGGAGGCCGTGTTGCAAGCGTTGTTGCTGCGTCAACGTCCAGGGCGCTTGCTGGGCCGTGGTGTGTTTCAAGAAATTGCTTTGTGCGATGCAGCTGCTTACTTGGCCCTGCCACGCGCCTGGGGCTTGACCACGCCCGAAGGAGACGTGGGTGGTGCCCACGCGGGCTACCGTATCTACGCCTGCAAAAATGGCCGCGTGGCAGTGGCTGCCCTAGAGCCCCACTTTGCTGCACGCTTGTGCGATGCGGCAGGCCTGCCTGAAGGAGCTTCACAGCAAATGCACAAACGAAGCACTCACCAAGCCTTGGTGTCCTTTTTAGCCAGTCAGACACGCCAACAACTCGACCGATTGGCTCGCGACAAAGACATCCCAATGCACACCTTAGCGCGATAAACAGCGCAGCCCTTGGGAGTCACCGCGTTAAATCAGATGGCGCAGCGGATGCGCCTGCTCAGGCCATGGGCTGGCAAAAAATGGCGCCACCATGTCGGGGGTGACGTCCTCAATGCGCTCGGGCTGCCAGTGGGGTCGACGGTCTTTGTCGATCACCAAGGCACGAATGCCCTCGACGGTTTCTGTTTGTGTACCACGACGTTGGAGATGGTCGGTGTGAAAGCAGTGACGCACCAAGTCGCGCTCCATGCGCAAGTCATCGGCCAGGCTCAAATGCCGACCTCGGCGTATTTGTTCTAGCGAGACCGCCAGCATGAGCGGCGAGCGCTGTCGCAGTGCCTGCAAGGTGTGAGCAGCCCATCCCTCGCTTTGACCAGACGCCAATCGTGTCAAGACGGCCACCATCTCGCCCACACTGGGCAAGGCAAACACGCTGTCGAGCTGTGCATCGTACCAACTCGGCGCCGGGGCATTGTTCACAGTCACTGCAAGCTGCGTGCGTGCCGCCTGAGATTGCAGATCCGCCAATAAGGCCTCTGCACTGCTGAAGTTGGAGTTGCTCAAGGTGTCCCACAACGCTGGCAAAGCGTCTGATGGCAGGCACACATCGGCCAAACCCACTGTCAATGCATCTGATCCGTGCAGCACTTGCCCCGTGAGGGCCAAGTACTCGCCGCTGTGGCCTGGGCAACGGCTCAAGAAGTAACCGCCCCCCACGTCGGGGAACAATCCGATGTGTGTTTCAGGCATGGCCATGAGCGTGCGCTCGGTGACCACACGCCATGCAGCCCCCTGGCTGATGCCCATGCCCCCGCCCATGACAATGCCGTCCATGAATGCGATGTAGGGTTTGGAATAATTCTGAATCAAGTGGTTGAGGCTGTATTCCTCGGTGAAAAAGTCTTCCAAAGAGGCGTTGCCCGCCAAAGCTGCCTGATGGAAATAACGAATATCACCACCTGCACAAAAAGCCCCAAAGGGGCCTTGCTTGTTGCTGCCCCGCACCGCCACAGCCCAAACCTGGGGGTCTTGTTGCCACTGGGTCAGCACATGGGTGAGTTCACGCACCATGGACAGCGACAAGGCGTTGAGCGCATGCGCACGGTCCAGGGTGATCAATCCCACGTGCCCGGCGCGCTCGTGCAATACATCGGATGTGAATCGGTTCATGCAATCTCCTGCTGCTCAATGTCTAAAAGCTTGTGAAAAAGCCGAAGGAAGACCTTCGGCTTTTCTATCGGTAGAAGGCCTCTGGGCCTTGGTTATTTATTTGTTTCGCTTGCGCTCGTGCTCTTTCAAGTAGCGCTTGCGCAGTCGCACGCTCTTGGGCGTGATTTCGACCAATTCGTCGTCCTCAATGAACTCGACGCCGTACTCCAGAGTGAGGTCAATTGGGGGGGTGATTTTCACCGCATCTTCTTTGCCCGACACTCGGAAGTTCGTGAGTTGCTTGGTACGCGTGGCGTTGACCACCAAGTCGTTGTCACGGCTGTGGATGCCCACAATCATGCCTTCATA
>CAIVLE010000060.1 GCA_903906635.1 uncultured Burkholderiales bacterium
CGCGCAATGGCCGCGCCTCTTTCAGGTGAAAAATTCAACACATCCGTGTAGGGATGCCCGGGGTGGGGGGTTTGTCGACGAGCCACCCACTGCGCATCGTCACCACTGAGGCCAAATAGTTCAGGTCCGGGCGGCGGAAAGCTGTAGTTTGGGCTGGCTTGTGCCGCCAGCAAACGGCCCTCGCGCACAGCACGTGTGTGGGTGGCGCCCCATGTCTCACCGGGCTTGGGGACCATCGCGTCCACATAGACCAAGTGACGCAAACGCTCGCCGATCAGATCGGCAACACCCGTGCCAACCATGCCGGCGTAGGAGTGAACAGCCAGCACCACCTCCTCGAGCTCTTCGGTCTCGATGGTCGAGACCACATCTTGAATGTGCGTACTCAGATGGATGTCGGGGGACAACAGGTGCGCGCGCTCTCCCACGCCCGTGAGTGTCACGGCATGCACCCGATGCCCAAGTGCCGTCAGCCGATCTGTGACACGACGCCAGCACCAGGCGCCATGCCAAGCGCCATGAACCAAGACGAAATTTGCCATGGGAAGCTCCTCAGATGATGCCTTGTGTGCGCAGCTGGGCCAAGTCATCCTCGCTCAAATGAAGCAGCTCTTGCAGGACTTCTTGCGTGTGTTGGCCCAGCAAAGGTGGTGGCAGGTCAGTGCGCACCGGCGTGGCGCTGAGTTTGAGAGGGCTTGAGACCAGTTCAACAGCGCCATTGGCGGGGTGCTCCCATGTGGTGACCATGTCACGCGAGCGCACGTGGGGGTCGGCAAAGACTTCGGCCAAGTTGTTGATGGCCCCACAGGGCACCTTGGCGGCTTCCAAGGCCGCGAGCCAGTCGGATTTTTGCCGCGTCATGAAAATCGCCTCCAGCACAGGCACCAGGGTGTCTCGGTGGCGAACACGGTCTTGGTTTTTGGCAAACCTTGGATCGCTGGCTAAATCAGCTCGCCCCGCCACAGCGCAGAACTTGGCGAATTGACCGTCATTGCCAACCGCCAAAATCAAATGGTCTTTCAAGCCATTGGAGGCTGGGGCCACTTCAAACACCTGGTAGGGCACGATGTTTTGGTGTGCGTTGCCCGAGCGTCCTGGCACTTTGCCTTCTTTTTGACCTGAGACCAGGTAATTCGCGCCCAGATTGGCCAGCATGGCCACTTGGGTGTCAAGCAAGGCCATGTCAACGAACTGGCCTTGACCGGTTTTCTCTGCGTGCCGCAGCGCGGCCAAGATGCCTACCGTGGCATACATGCCGGTGAACAAATCAGCCACCGCGACGCCAACTTTTTGAGGCCCACCCCCCAAATCATCGCGCTCACCGGTGATGCTCATCAAGCCACCCATGCCTTGCACCGCGTAGTCGTAGCCCGCGCGCTCTCGGTAGGGGCCGGTTTGGCCAAAACCCGTGACGCTGCAATAGACCAAGCGCGGTTGCAACTGGGACAACGACGCGTAATCGAGTCCGTAACGTGCCATGTCACCGACTTTGAAGTTTTCGATGAAGACATCACAGCTTTTCACCAGCTCGCGAATGAGCGCCTGCCCTTGGGGGGTGGCAATGTCGCAGGTCACCGAGCGTTTGTTTCGGTTGGTTCCCAAGTAATACGCGGCATCGCTTGTGTCGCTGCCCGATGCGTCCTTGAGAAAAGGAGGGCCCCAACCCCGCGTGTCATCGCCCGCGCCGGGGCGCTCGATTTTGATGACGTCTGCGCCTAGATCGGCCAAAGTTTGTGTGCACCAAGGACCCGCGAGCACGCGCGACAGGTCCAAGATGCGAATGCCTTGAAGTGAGTTCATCCCTAAATTGTCGGGCAAATTGGGGCACGCTCAGCGCGCCCAGGTCGCGCATGTCCAGTTTGCGCGGGCGGTGAACATCGTCACACCAGATAATGGAGGATATGAAAAAACATGCGTCATATTGGTCATGTGTGTTGGGCATGAGTCTGTTGATGGCCTGCACGCCGGCTTTGAATTGGCGTGAAGTGCGCTTTGACGCAGGCGATGTGCTGGCATTGATGCCTTGCAAACCAGATACCGCCACGCGTGAGATCCGCTTGCAAGCCGGGACTTCAGCGGCAGCGGCAACTTTGCAGCTCCAAGGGTGCGAAGCCGCCGATTTGCAATTCACGTTTGGACAAATCACCTTGCCCCCAGGCGTTTTGCCAGAAACAGCCCTGAACGGGTGGGTGCAAGCGAGTTTGGCGCCCTTGGCCGCCTCGGACAAGGACTGGCAACTGCGCCCGTGGGCTTTGCCGGGTGCTTTGTCCGCTCCCTCGGCGCGGGTTGTAAACGTCAAGACGGCGGCACACTGGGCGCAGTTGGGTTGGTTTGTCAGGGGTGAGCGACTCTACCAAGTGGGCGTGTACGCAGCCGTGAAAAACAAGTCCTTTGACGACACCGCAGATGTTTATTTTTCTGGAATCAAACTGCAATGATCAACGATGTTTTGCCCCGCAAAGCGGCTGTGTGGGTCTTTGTTACCTTTGCCTGTGCATACTTTTTGTCCACACTGCTGCGTGCCATCACGGCCACGTTGTCTCCGGGGCTGACGATCGAGTTTGGCCTTGAAGCCAAAGACCTGGGTTTGTTGGCCGGAGGTTATTTCTTGGGGTTTGCGGTGACACAACTGCCCATGGGGCATTGGTTGGATCAGCGAGGCCCCAAGGCCGTGGTGATGTCATTTTTGGGGGTTGCGGTGTTGGGCTGTTTGGCCTTTGCTTGGTCCACGAGTTTCAGCGGCTTGTTGTTAGCGCGCGTGTTGATTGGTGTAGGTGTCAGTGCGTGTTTGATGGCCCCACTGACGGGCTACCGTCGATGGTTGGTGGTGAGCAATCAGCAGCGCGCCAATTCTTGGATGCTGATGACGGGCTCTATGGGCATGTTGGCCTCTACCTTGCCCGTGCAGTGGCTGTTGCCCGTGATCGGCTGGCGGTGGATCTTCGTGGGCTTGGCCTTTTTGTTGGTGCTCTCCATCTGGTTGATGCGCTGGCAAGTCCCTGAGTGGCGAACCAACCCGTCGGTGGCTGAAGAAAACCAGGCCTCCCCGACATCTGCTTGGAGCGGCATCTGGTCGAGCTACGCACAGGTCTGGCGAACCCCTTATTTCAGAAGCTTGGTTCCCTTGGGCTTTTTCAGCTACGGCGGATTGATCGCCATGCAAACCCTGTGGGCTGGCCCATGGATGATCAAGGTGGCAGGCTACACGCCCTTGCAAGCAGCCACGGGTTTGTTCTGGGTCAATGTGTCCATGCTGGTCACGTTTTGGTTGTGGGGCTTGATCACGCCTCATTTGTACGCCCGAGGTTTCAATGCAAACCAGCTCATGACTTATGGCGTGCCTGTGAATTTTTGCGTTCAGTTGCTCATCATCTTGTCTGGCGAACAAGCGGGGGCACTGCCTTGGACTTTGTTTTGCATCACCAGCAGCTTTGTTGCGCTGTCGCAACCCGCGGTGGGCATGGCGTTTCCCACGGCTTTGGCCGGGCGAGCGTTGTCGGCTTATAACTTGGTGCTGTTTTTGGGCGTCTTTGTTGTCCAATGGGGTTTTGGCTTGATGGTGGATGCTTTCAAATGGCGGGGCATGATCGAATCACAGTCTTTTCAGGCAGCAATGTCTGTGTATTTGGCTTGTTGCGCGGTGTCATACCTCTATTTTTTAAAGCACAAGTCAGACAGTCGATAATTCGTTAACCCGTTTTCTTTATGAGCAACAGCATTTTCATCATCGCGCATGCACCCTTGGCTCAGGCCTTGAGGGATTGCGCTTTGCATGTCTACCCGGAGTGCGCTGAATCGGTCATTGCACTCGATGTGATGCCCCATGCACAGCCAGAAGCCACCTTGTTGGCGGCACAAAGCGCTTTGGACAACGCGCCCGATGAAGGGCTGTTGGTGTTGACAGACATTTTTGGCGCCACACCCGCCAATGTGGCTCAAAAATTGGTCGCAGGCAGCCATGCCAAACTCATTGCGGGTGTGAATTTGCCCATGCTTTTTAGAACCGTTTGTTACCGTCATGAGTCCTTGGACGCCTTGGTTGCGCGTGCACTCACCGGAGGCACCCAAGGCGTCATGCAAGTTGCTGTGACGGCACCACAAAATCAAAACCGCAGAACCCATGATCAAAACCACCGCGACCATCAGCAATAAATTGGGCTTACATGCCCGAGCATCAGCCAAGCTCACCAAGCTGGCTGGAAGTTTTCCATGTGAGGTGTGGATCACCAAAGGTGAGCGCCGCGTCAATGCAAAAAGCATCATGGGCGTGATGATGCTGGCCGCAGGCATTGGCAGCGAAGTGGAATTAGAGACCCAAGGCGATCAAGCACAAGAGGCGATGACCGCTTTGCTGGCATTGATCGACGATAAGTTTGGTGAAGGTGAGTAAGGGCCTCGCATGACATTTGCCATCCACGGACTCGCTGTTGCACGGGGTATCGCCATCGGCCGGGCGGTTCTGGTCGCGTCGAGTCGCGTGGATGTGGCGCACTATTTCATCGAGCCTGTCCAAGTCGATGCTGAACTGCGTCGATTGGCCAAAGCGCGCACGGCCGTGCAGACAGAGTTGCAGACCTTGCACGACACCTTGCCCAAAGATGCGCCACCAGAGTTGGCGGCCATCTTGGAGGTGCACCTGATGCTGCTGCAAGACAGCATGTTGGCAGATGGGGTCACGCATTGGGTGAAAGACCGGCTGTACAACGCAGAGTGGGCCTTGACCTCTCAGTTGGATGTGGTCGCGCGGCAATTTGACGAGATGGATGATCCCTACTTGCGTGAGCGCAAGGGCGATTTGGAGCAAGTGGTGGAGCGCTTGTTGCGCCACATCAAAGGGGTTGCGCACCATGTGCTTCCGCCTCTGGGCCAAAAACGACACGCCACTTCGCGTCAACAAGACTTGCAACTCGACGACGGCATGGATGTGCCTTTGGTGTTGGTGGCGCACGACTTGTCCCCCGCAGACATGTTGCAATTCAAGCAAAGCGTCTTCACGGGGTTTGTGACCGATGTGGGCGGCAAAACATCGCACACCGCGATCGTGGCTCGCAGCTTGGACATCCCCGCAGTCGTGGGGGCACGCACGGCCAGTCAGCTGGTGCGACAAGATGACTGGATCATCATCGACGGCGATGCGGGGGTGGTGATCGTCAACCCCTCTCCCATCATCTTGGCTGAATACGGTTTCAAACAACGCCAAGCAGAGTTGGAGCGCGAACGCCTGAGCCGATTGCGTCACACGCCAGCGGTGACCCTGGATGGGGAGCGGGTGGAGTTGTTGGCCAACATTGAGATGCCCGAGGATTCACCTTTTGCCTTGGATGTCGGGGCTGTCGGCGTGGGCTTGTTTCGCAGCGAATTCTTATTCATGGGCCGCGTGGGTGCATTGCCCGATGAGCAAGAGCAATACCTGGCTTACTGCCGTGCGGTAGAGGGCATGAAGGGTTTGCCTGTGACTATCCGTACCGTGGATATCGGCGCCGACAAACCGTTGGAGCGATCGTTGAAAGACGACGCCCACCTCAATCCAGCTTTGGGGTTGCGCGCCATTCGTTGGAGCTTGGCTGACCCCGCCATGTTTTTGACGCAACTGCGGGCCATCTTGCGGGCCGCTGCGCATGGCCAAGTGCATTTGCTGATCCCCATGCTCGCGCACACGCGCGAAATCAAACAAACCTTTGCGTTGCTTGATCAAGCCCGCGCGCAGTTGGATGCACGCGGCCAAGCCTATGGTCCGCTCAAAGTGGGGGCCATGATTGAAGTGCCCGCAGCGGCCTTGAGCGTGAAGATGTTTCTGCGCTACTTTGACTTTTTATCGATCGGCACCAACGACCTGATTCAATACACCCTGGCCATTGACCGTGCGGATGAATCGGTGGCTCACTTGTACGACCCCTTGCACCCCGCGGTGCTCAGGCTGGTGGCCGATGTGATTGCCGAATCTCGCGCCCAAGGCAAGGGGGTGAGTGTTTGCGGCGAGATGGCTGGCGACCCCCAGCTCACGCGCTTGTTGTTGGGCTTGGGCTTGCGCAGCTTTTCGATGCATCCCACCCAAATTCTTGCGGTCAAACAAGAAGTGTTGCGAGCAGATACGGCGCGTTTGCAAACACTCGCTCAGCAAGTGCTCAACAGCGAAGAGCCTGGCGAGATGCTCGGCGTTTAACAGCCGGTGTGAGTTTCTCGATCTCCATCAGGCGATGTGGATCGACGACACAGAAAACAAGAAGTTCACGCAACCTTCTCGATTCAATAAGAATTTGCCGTGAAGGACAGGTTTTTCCCATGATGTGCCGGAATTTCCCATCATTGACGGAGCTTTTCCATCGTTGACGAGTTACTCAGCTAGACTGTGAGATGTCCGTAAATTTTGGAAAAAACAGTTGGCTCATGGGCATTTTGATCCGAGTATTTGGGAAAAAAGAGCGTAAATCGTGAGAATGGATTCCGAGCACGATCTTGTGTGTGCTTTGCTGTGTCGAACTATATGACTTCTATGCAGCGAGAGGTGCCGTTCGCGGAAAAGCGGAGATATCGGGTCTGGGCAACAAACCGCCATGAGTACGCGACTGGTTTGGCACTTCGAATCCCGTCAGCGGGGACTTGATGCACCGGCGTTTCCGCATTGGATCGACCATCTTCAGGCGCGTAGCGTAGTCAGCAGCATGACCAGTTCGTGCAGAGCAGTGAAGGGTTCGGGTGCGGTGTAAGCATTGAACTTCGCTGCCAGTGCATCCGCCCGCTGCGTCGCAGTTTCCAACCGGTCGCGGGTGGTCGCAAACGCGCCGCCTGCACCTTTGTCATAGCCGGGGATATGCTGCTTCAAACGATCCATCACATTAACCCGGTGAATCGGTGCTTGAATATCCTCGTAGTGCAGCAACAGCCACAGCTCGAAGCTGGGGACGGAGGCGATGGCCTTAAAGCTGACAGGCCGCCTTTCATCGTTCCGCAGCTTTCCGTCCAGCGATTGCGCCAAACTCAGCGCGTTGAAATAGCTGTCATGCTCGTCGCGGTCAAACACTGCATAGACCTGATCAAAGCTCTTGGGGCGAATGCCTTTGTACAAATCGCCTTCTTCAAACAATTGCTGGGCATAACGCACCACTTGGATGGGGGCGGTACCCAGTTGCCCCGGTTGCACTTCGACGTTGGCGGAATGCAGCTGATGCGCGGCGCGGATCTCTTCCAGATACAGTGGTTCGGTCTTGCTACCTTCGGTGACGATCAGGATGCGAGCGTAACTGGCACGCCGAGCCTCCCTGGCTGCCTTGCGGCGCAACTGCCGGTCTTTGGCTTGGCTGTCGCGCCCCATTAGTGCTTCACTCCCAGGGCCTGACTACGCAGGAAGGGCAGTGCACCGTAGCGCCCTTGCAGGTAACCACGCTCCAGCGCTTCGTTCTTGCGCGGGCTGAAGTCGAGCAATGGATACAGTGATGAACTTTGATCCGGTTGCTTTTCGACAAACCAGACCTGATCGCGCCGAAACAGGCCGTAGGCATCGAGCAGCGAGGTATCGTGGGTGGTGAAGACAAGCTGCGCGCCTCCGGTGTTGACTTCAGGCCGGTGAAACAAGCGCACCAGCGCCTGCACCAGTAGCGTGTGCAAGCTAGTGTCTAGTTCATCCACCACCAGCGTCAGCCCCTTGTTGAGGATGTCCAGGATGGGCCCGGTCAGGAACAACAGGTTGCGAGTGCCACTGGATTCGTCCATCAGGTCGAAAACGGCCTTACCGTGCTCGGTGATGTGGTGGAACCTCACTTCGTCCACCGCTTGCTCTCCAGATTCTTCCTCGCGCTTGCCGGTGGCCAGATCAAAGCGAATGCTATGCATCATGGCTTGCTTGGTGGCCACTTCGATATCGGCAATGCTAATGTCGGCAGCACGCAGAAACTCGCAAATCGACTTGCGCTGCGCTTCTTGCTTGAGCATTTGTACCGACAACTGCGGTGACAGTGGCGACTGCTCATTGAAGATCACAAGCCGGTTGGCAAACCAGTCAAACACCGAGCGCAATGCCTCGCTGTTCAGTTGCACAGCCATGGACAGAAACAAGGCATTGGGTCGGGTCGCACCCTCCCACAGGTTCTTGGCCCCCTTCAGGCTGGGGCCAAACTCATATACATCCTTGCCGCTTTCGGCATCGAAGTGACGCTCAAACCAGCGTTGCGGCTTGAATGCCTTGTAGACCAGCAGTTGCTCGCTGACGATGCGTTGCGTATTCATGGCAAAGCCATACTGGTAGCGCACGTCGTCGAGGATGAAGGTGACCTCGAACTCCGTTGGCAGATTGCTCGATATGACATCCAGTTTGAAGGGGTGGAGTCGGTCAAAGGTCTGACCCGGCTGCAGAGTGGCCGACTCCAGCACCACGCCACGCATGTACTGTAGGGCCTTGATGAGGTTGGATTTGCCGCTGGCGTTGGCGCCGTACACCACCGCGCTCTTGAGCAAATGCGGGGAAGCCTTCAGCCCGGTATC
>CAIVLE010000061.1 GCA_903906635.1 uncultured Burkholderiales bacterium
ACCGTCTCGACCGACTACGACACCTCGGACCGTCTGTATTTTGAACCCCTGACACTGGAAGACGTGTTGGAGATCGTGGACAAAGAAAAGCCTACCGGGGTGATTGTTCAGTACGGTGGCCAAACCCCCTTGAAACTGGCCCTCGGTCTTGAAGCGGCAGGCGTCCCCATCATTGGTACCAGCCCAGACATGATTGACGCGGCAGAAGATCGCGAGCGTTTTCAAAAGTTGTTGCAAGAACTTGGCCTGCGTCAGCCGCCCAACGCAACCGCACGCACCGAGCCAGAGGCTTTGGAAAAAGCGGCTGCCTTGGGCTATCCCTTGGTGGTGCGTCCAAGCTACGTGCTGGGCGGACGCGCCATGGAAATCGTGCACGAACAACGTGACTTAGAGCGCTATATGCGTGAAGCCGTCAAAGTCAGCCACGACTCACCGGTGTTGTTGGATCGTTTTTTGAACGATGCCATAGAGTGTGATGTGGACTGTTTGCGCGACCCCGAAGGCAAAACCTTCATTGGTGGCGTGATGGAGCACATCGAACAAGCTGGGGTGCACAGTGGGGACTCGGCTTGCTCTTTGCCGCCTTACTCACTGTCTGCTGACACGGTCAATGAACTCAAACGCCAATCCGCCGCCATGGCCGCTGCCTTGAACGTCGTGGGCTTGATGAACGTTCAGTTCGCCATTCAGCACGTGGATGGCAAAGACGTGATCTATGTGTTGGAGGTCAACCCACGCGCTTCACGCACAGTGCCCTACGTCTCCAAAGCCACAGGCATTCAACTGGCCAAAGTAGCTGCGCGTTGTATGGCCGGTCAAACGCTGGCCTCACAAGGCATTCTTCATGAAGTGACACCACCTTATTTCAGTGTCAAGGAGGCGGTGTTCCCGTTCGTCAAGTTCCCTGGCGTTGACACCATCTTGGGCCCTGAGATGAAGTCCACGGGTGAAGTGATGGGGGTTGGTAAAACCTTTGGCGAAGCATTTGTGAAAAGCCAGTTGGGCGCAGGCACCAAGTTGCCACGTCCACATAAAGACGATGGTTCTTCTTCGGGCAAAGTGTTCATCTCCGTCAAGAACAATGACAAACCTCGTGCCATTGAGGTGGCGCGTCAGCTGGTGGCCCAAGGCTTTGATCTGATCGCCACCAAAGGCACGGCCTTGGCCATCACCTCAGCGGGTGTGGCATGTGCGACCGTGAACAAAGTGACCGAAGGTCGTCCTCATATCGTGGACATGATCAAGAACAATGAGATCGCTTTGGTGATCAACACCGTTGAAGAGCGTCGCAATGCAATTGCCGACTCGCGTCACATTCGCACCTCTGCTTTGCTTAACCGCGTCACCACCTTCACTACCATTGCCGGTGCGGAAGCGGCGGTGCAAGGTATGAAGTACATGGACAAACTTGAGGTTATTTCTGTGCAAGAGATGCACGCCCAGTTGATTGCTTAACCCGGCCACAAAGCTTATGACCACCATTCCTATCACCAAGCGCGGTGCTGAAAAACTCAAAGAAGAGCTGCACAAGCTCAAAACCGTGGAGCGTCCTTCGGTCATCAATGCGATTGCCGAGGCACGTGCCCAAGGTGACTTGAGCGAAAACGCTGAGTACGACGCAGCCAAAGACCGTCAGGGGTTCATCGAGGGCCGCATTCAAGAAATTGAAGGCAAGCTGTCTGCGGCTCAAATCATTGACCCTTCAGCCGTCGATGCAGGCGGGAGAGTGGTCTTTGGTGCCACAGTTGATTTGGAAGACGAAGATTCGGGTGACGCCGTGACCTATCAAATCGTGGGCGAAGACGAAGCCGACTTGAAGCTGGGCCTCATCAACATCAGCAGCCCGATTGCCAGAGCCTTGATTGGCAAGGAAGAAGGCGATGTGGCCGAGGTGCAGGCCCCTGGAGGTATCAAGCGTTACGAAATTGTCGCAGTGGCTTACCGCTGATCACCCCATGGCGCGGTTGCAAATTTATTTGGCTGCGCTGTGGTGGGGCAGTATGACGACCATCGGGTTTTTGGTGGTGCCATTGCTCTTCGTTCATTTGGAAACCCCTGCTGTAGCGGGGCAAATGGCTGCCAAGCTATTCACCGCACAAACCTGGTTGTCTCTGGCATGTGGCATGTTGATGGTGTTGTCGGCGCAGCGGCAATCGCGTGCTCAAGGGCTGGCCCAGTCACCTTCAGCTTGGGTGTTGGGGGGGGTGTTGTTGGCCCTGTTGCTCGAGTTTGTGGTGGCGCCACACATCGTGGCACGAGACAACTTAAAACTTTGGCACAACTTGGGCAGCGTTTTGTACCTGGCGCAGTGTTTGTGTGCTGCCAAAGTGCTCTGGGACAGTCAACCCCCGAAGGGGTGAAAGCACTGATCAGCCTAGCGTGCGTTTTTTGACCGATGTTTTCTTGGGCTTGGCGCGTTTGACTTGACCGCCGGACGTCAAACGTTGGTTGCCCAAGACGCGCAGCATTTTGACTTCTGGGCGTTGGCCGCCTCTGGAGCTGTACTTAAGTACTTTGACGTCGCGTGGTCCAGGCAAACGGTCTTCGGCTACTTCGCGGACTTTCTCCGGTTGTGGGCGCCACAGCACCAGCAATTTGCCAATGTGTTGAATCGGTGCTGCATGGAGTTGGTCTGCCAAGGCGGCAAACATCTCTTCGCGCGCGGCGCGGTCATCTCCCAAGACGCGAATTTTGATCAGGCCGTGGGCGTTGAGCGCCATCTCGGCTTCTTTGAGGACAGCAGGCGTCAAACCCTCGTTGCCAATCATCACAACAGGGTCGAGATGGTGGGCTTCAGATCGGTGGATTTTGCGTTGAGCAGGGGTAAGTTGAATTGCAGGCATGGAGGGTATTATCCCCGCTCGTTCAAAGGTATGAATTGAAAGTTAAAACTAAAAGCAAAAAGGTCAACAAGTCTTGGCTCAATGACCATGTCAACGATCCTTACGTCAAGATGGCGAAGAAGGACGGTTACCGCGCGCGTGCTGCCTTTAAGCTCAAAGAAATTGATGAACAACTGGGCTTAATCAAGCCAGGTCATCTGGTGGTTGATCTGGGTTCTACCCCAGGCGCTTGGAGCCAATACGTGCGTCGTCGCCTGTCGCCCCAAGGAGCAGCCATCGGCACCTTGAACGGCACCATCATCGCATTGGATATTTTGCCCATGGAGCCCGTCGAAGGCGTCCAGTTTTTGAATGGTGACTTTCGCGAGCCAGAGGTGTTGGTTCAGTTGGAAGCCGCCTTGCAAGGCCGTTTGGCCGATGTGGTGGTGTCTGATATGGCCCCAAACCTGTCGGGCATTGAGTCAGCGGATGCTGCCCGCATTACCCATTTGGTCGAGCTGGCAGTCGATTTCGCACAACACCACATGAAAGAACAGGGCGCCTTGGTGGTCAAACTCTTTCATGGCAACAGCTACGGCCCGCTGACCAAGTTGTTCAAAGATACCTTTCACGTGGTCAAGCCGATCAAACCCAAGGCCAGCCGTGATAAGTCAAGTGAAACTTTTTTGGTGGGTATCGGTCTGAAACATCGTCATTCCACTATCCCTTAAAGCGAGGATGGCTGTTTCCTTTCAACAACACCGCTAGGTGGCTTGAAAGGCCTAAAATGGGCCACATCTATGGACGTCCCGTACTCTTTTTCTATTTGGAGCCCACATTGAACAATCAATGGTTCTCAAAAGTCGCTGTTTGGTTGGTGATCGCCTTGGTGCTGTTCACCGTGTTCAAACAGTTTGAAACACGTCCAGGCGCAGGCTCTGGTTACATGGGCTATTCCGACTTCCTCGAAGAGGTTCGCGCCAAGCGCATCAAAACTGCCACGATTCAAGAAGGTCAGGGCGGGACTGAGATTGTTGCCGTCACCAACGATGAGCGAAAAATACGCACTACGGCAACCTATTTGGATCGAGGTTTGGTGGGCGACTTGATTGCCAATGGCGTCAAGTTCGATGTCAAACCTCGCGAAGAAGGCTCACTGCTCATGACCTTGTTGGTCAGTTGGGGGCCGATGTTGCTCTTGATTGGCGTTTGGGTTTACTTCATGCGCCAAATGCAAGGTGGTGGCAAAGGCGGGGCGTTTAGCTTTGGCAAAAGCAAAGCGCGCATGCTCGATGAGAACAACAACACAGTGACCTTTGCCGATGTGGCTGGTTGCGATGAGGCCAAAGAAGAAGTCAAAGAAGTGGTCGACTTCCTCAAAGACCCGCAAAAATTCCAAAAGCTCGGCGGGCGTATTCCTCGGGGCTTGTTGCTGGTCGGACCTCCAGGCACCGGTAAGACTTTGTTGGCTAAGGGCATTGCGGGCGAAGCCAAAGTGCCGTTCTTTAGCATTTCAGGCTCTGACTTTGTCGAGATGTTCGTCGGTGTAGGTGCTGCGCGCGTGCGTGACATGTTTGAGAACGCCAAGAAAAACGCACCTTGCATCATTTTCATCGACGAGATTGACGCAGTGGGTCGTCAGCGAGGCGCAGGTTTGGGCGGTGGCAATGATGAACGCGAACAAACCTTGAACCAAATGTTGGTTGAGATGGATGGTTTTGAAACCAACCTCGGCGTGATCGTGGTCGCGGCCACCAACCGCCCTGATATTTTGGACGCCGCGCTGCTGCGCCCGGGCCGCTTTGACCGACAGGTTTACGTCACGCTGCCCGACATTCGCGGTCGCGAACAAATTTTGAACGTGCACATGCGCAAAGTGCCCTTGGGTCAAGATGTCAACGCCAGTGTGATCGCGCGTGGTACCCCCGGCATGAGCGGTGCCGACTTGGCCAATTTGTGCAACGAAGCCGCCTTGATGGCTGCGCGTCGCAACGCACGCGTGGTCGAGATGGTCGACTTTGAAAAAGCCAAAGACAAAATCTTGATGGGGCCAGAGCGCAAGAGCATGGTCATGCCTGAAGAGGAGCGTCGCAACACGGCCTATCACGAGTCTGGGCATGCGCTGATTGGCAAGCTTTTGCCCAAGTGCGACCCCGTGCACAAAGTGACCATCATTCCTCGTGGCCGGGCCTTGGGCGTGACCATGAGCTTGCCAGCACAAGACCGCTACAGCTACGACCGTGAATATATGTTGAACCAAATCAGCATGCTTTTCGGGGGCCGTATCGCAGAAGAAGTGTTCATGCACCAGATGACCACCGGCGCGAGCAACGACTTTGAGCGAGCCACTTCGATCGCCCGTGACATGGTGATGCGCTATGGCATGACCCAGGCTTTGGGGCCCATGGTTTACGCCGAAAACGAAGGCGAAGTGTTCTTGGGCCGCTCGGTCACCAAAACCACCAACATGTCCGAAGCTACCATGCAAAAAGTGGATATGGAAGTGCGCAGCATCATCGATGCGCAGTACACGTTGGCGCGTGGCTTGATTGAAGACAACGCCGACAAAATGCATGCCATGGCCAAAGCACTGCTTGAATGGGAAACCATTGATACGGAGCAGTTGGACGACATCATGGCAGGCCGTGAACCACGTCCTCCCAAGGACTGGACTCCTCGCAGCCCATCCTCGGGCGGGGGCAGTGGGGGCACGCCGGCCGTTCAAGCCGATCCAACCCCATCTGCTGCGTGACGGATGATCGAGTCGGCAGATGACATCAACCAACGGGGCGCGAGCCCCGTTTTTTATGGACGCTGTATGTATTGGCAAACCACACGCTTTCGCATTGACTTGAGTCGCCCTCAAGTCATGGGCATTGTCAACGTCACACCGGACTCTTTCTCCGACGGCGGGCAACACCACACCACACAAGCGGCCTTGGCGCATGCCGAGCAATTGCTCAAAGAGGGAGCTCACATCCTCGACATTGGTGGTGAATCCACCCGCCCTGGGGCGCCAGCCGTGTCGCTAGAGGACGAACTCGCGCGCGTACTTCCTGTGGTGCGCGAAGCCTTGCGTTGGCAGGTTCCGCTGTCGGTCGATACCTACAAACCCCAGGTCATGCAAGCCGTGTTGGATGCTGGCGTGGACATTGTCAACGACATCTGGGCGTTGCGCCAACCGGGTGCCCAAGCCGTGGTGGCGGCACACCCAAGTTGTGGTGTGTGCTTGATGCACATGGCGGGAGAGCCTCGCACCATGCAGATGCACCCCATGGAGGGGTTGGCCTTGCCCTTGGTGCATGCGTTTTTGCAAGTTCACGCACAGCAACTGAAAACATTGGGTGTTGCCCATGAACGCATCACGCTCGATCCAGGTGTGGGGTTTGGCAAAACAGTGGCACAGAATTTTGAATTGCTCTCAGGCCAGGCTGATTTATTGTCCTTGGACTACCCCTTGTTAGTGGGTTGGTCGCGCAAGTCCTCCCTGGGGGCAGTGACAGGCTGCGAGGTGGGCGAGCGTTTGGTCCCTAGCATTGCGGCAGCATTGCTGGCAGTTGAGCGAGGAGCTCGGATTGTGCGTGTGCATGATGTGGCACAAACAGTTCAAGCCCTGAAGGTCTGGCAGTCCGCAACTCTTTGAGACAATCGAATCATCATTTATCAAAAAAAAGAAAAAACATGACTCGCAAATACTTTGGCACCGATGGCATTCGTGGCACCGTGGGGCAGGCGCCTATCACACCGGACTTTGTGTTGCGCTTGGCTCATGCCGTAGGGCGTGTGCTCAAGCAGACCGAGAGCAATCCGACGGTCTTGATTGGCAAAGACACACGCATCTCCGGATACATGTTGGAGTCAGCTCTGGAGTCTGGTTTTAACTCCGCTGGTGTTCATGTGGTGTTACTAGGCCCCTTGCCGACGCCCGGAGTGGCCTATCTCACACGCGCACAGCGGGCGAGTTTGGGGGTCGTCATCAGTGCCAGCCACAACCCTTTTGCCGACAACGGGATCAAGTTCTTCAGCGCGCAAGGCACCAAGCTCAGTGATGCTTGGGAGCTCGCCGTTGAGGCCGCGTTGGAAGAACCCCCGGTTTGGGTCGATTCCGCCAATCTTGGCAAAACACGTCGTCTCGATGATGCCGCAGGCCGTTACATCGAGTTTTGCAAGAGCACCTTCGCCCATGAGTTGACTCTCAAAGGACTCAAGGTGGTGGTCGATGCTGCCCACGGAGCGGCTTATCACATTGCGCCCAAGGTTTTTCATGAACTGGGTGCGGAGGTTATCGCCATTGGTTGCAGTCCCGATGGTCTCAACATCAACCACGAGGTGGGCGCTACTCACCCTGAAGCCTTGGTGAGAGCCGTCAAAGCCAACCACGCTGACTTTGGGATCGCCCTGGATGGAGATGCAGATCGGTTACAAATTGTCGATGGCCAGGGGCGTTTGTACAACGGTGATGAATTGCTCTACCTCATGGCCGATGACCGCTTGGCTAGGGACGAGGTGCTCCCGGGAGTGGTGGGAACGCTCATGACTAACATGGCCGTTGAAGTGGCCTTGACCCGTCGTGGTGTGCAGTTTGTGCGTGCGAAGGTGGGCGACCGCTATGTGTTGGAGGCGCTTGAAAAACACCATT
This sequence comes from uncultured Burkholderiales bacterium, assembly GCA_903906635.1. Taxonomy (GTDB): domain Bacteria; phylum Pseudomonadota; class Gammaproteobacteria; order Burkholderiales; family Burkholderiaceae_C; genus Limnohabitans. Next base: position 7,462 of record CAIVLE010000061.1, read on the forward strand.
GGCTCTTGGGCGGTGAGGGATCGGGCCATTTGTTGGTTTTGGACAAGCACACCACGGGGGATGGCTTGGTCAGTGCCTTGCAGGTGTTGCAAACTTGCGTTCGCAGTGGTCGCACCATGGCTGATTTGCTCAAAGAGGTCAGCCTCTTTCCTCAAACCCTGGTCAACGTGCGCTTGCGCCCAGGCCAAGACTGGCAAGCCAATACCCGCATGCAAGAAGAAACCGAGAAAGTTCGCACCGAGTTGGGTCACAGCGGGCGCGTGCTCATTCGAGCCAGCGGCACAGAGCCTTTGGTGCGCGTGATGGTGGAGGCGCAAGATGCCACCCAAGCTCAGCGCTGTGCCCAACGCATTGCTGACACCCTGTTGGTTTGACGATGTCTAAGCGCTTGATGGCCCTGTTGCTCGGGCTTGCGTTGACGAGCAGCGCTGCGCTGTCGCAAGAGCCCTCGTTGAAGCTCACGACAGGTGTTTATGCTTTGTCTGGCGGGGCTCTACCCAGCAGCCACGGGCTTGACGTCAACCTGCGACAAAGCTCGCAGTGGGGCAATATCTGGGGGGCGTGGTATCGCAGTCCAGAGGCCCAAGTCTCTCAACCCCGCATGGGGTGGGACCACAGCTTTGATATGCCGCGCTGGCGAGTCATGCCTTCCTTACAGATTGCGTCTGGAGGCTTTGTGGGGGGGAGCTTGTCGCTAGAGACGGGCGAAACGCTATTTGCAGGTGTTGGCCTGGGGCGCACCAACCTTCGCCCCTATGTCAACCTCAACTTTGACCCCAATGATGCTTGGATGGCTTCTGTGGGCTACCGCTGGTCCTCAGAACAGTCACTGTCCTTGCAAGTGATCAAGGACAACCGGCAAAACCCTGACCAGCAACATTTGCATGTGCTGTATCGAACCCCTGTGCCCAATGGGCAACGTCTGACCTGGGATCTGTTGTTCAAAAGTGGCTTGGTTGAGGAGCGCATGGTGCATCGCACGGGCTTGAGCGTGACCTATGACTTCCCTCACTTTTTCACCCGCATTGCCTATGACCCGGTGATCAACTTCACCCCGCAAACGATGTGGCGTTTTTCTGTGGGGGTTCGCTACTGATGCGTTTGTCGTGACGGACTGCTTTTCGCCATGAATTCGTCACAATTGTCACACTACCGTCACAAACCGCATGTAGATTACGTGTGTTCTTACCAATCGAAGGAATCACATGAACACGAAACGTACATTGATCAAGTCTGTGGCTGCTGCGGCGATGGCCACTCTTTTCATGGGTGCATCTTTTGCGGCTGAAATCACAGGCGCAGGCGCAACCTTTCCATACCCGATGTACGCAAAGTGGGCTGAAGGCTACAAGGCGGCCACGGGCAACAGCCTGAACTACCAGTCGATTGGCTCTTCGGGTGGTATTCGTCAAATCAAAGCCAAAACAGTCACCTTTGGTGCAACGGATGCACCTTTGTCTGGCGAAGAGCTCGACAAAGACGGCATGGTGCAGTTCCCCGCGATCATCGGTGGCACAGTGCCTGTGGTGAATTTGGATGGTTTCAAGCCCGGCGAATTGCGCGTGACGGGTCCTGTCTTGGCCGAGATGTACTTGGGCAAGATCACCAATTGGAACGATCCCAAAATTGCAGCTACCAACCCCGGTAAAAAATTACCAGACCAGGCCATCACCATCGTTCACCGCGCGGATGGCTCAGGGACAACTTTTAATTTCACCGACTATTTGACCGCTGTCAGCAAAGACTGGTCAAGCACGGTCGGCAAAGGCGCTGCGGTCAAATGGCCAGCCGCGTCTTCGGTAGGGGGTAAAGGCAACGAAGGTGTCGCCGCCAACGTGAACCGCGTCAAAGGCTCACTGGGCTACGTTGAATATGCTTACGTCAAGAAGAACAACATGACGTTCATGCAGTTGCAAAACGCAGATGGCAAGTTCGTGGCCCCTGATGATTTGACTTTTGCAGCGGCAGCAGCCGGTGCAGATTGGATGAGCGTGCCGGGTATGGGCGTGTCGATGGTCAACGCCAAAGGCGCCAACAGCTGGCCCATTAGCACAGCGTCATTCATCTTGATGTACAAGCAGCCTACGGACAAAGCTGCAGCTGCTGAAGCCGTCAAGTTTTTCGATTGGGCTTTCTCCAATGGCAAGAAAATGGCAGAAGAACTCGATTACGTGGCATTGCCAGACAGCTTGACAGCTCAAATTCGCGCCAAAGTTTGGACGCAAATTCAAAAGTAATTTGAATGGAGTTCAAAAAAATACCGTCGGCTTTCATTGAGTGCCGACGGTTTTTTTTAGTACCCATCACCAGGGTGTTTCTATGAGTCTAGGGTCCGTCATGAACTCACAAAATTTACCGATACAAGATCCAGCACAGTCTGTCAGTGCTGACATGGTGTCCGTGGCGAAGAGGCAGCGAACACAAGACTTCTTTTTTCACCGTATCACGCAAGCATTTTCTTTGCTTGTTCTGGCCTCCCTGTTGGGCATCATCATTTCATTGTTTGTCAATGCATGGCCTACTTTTCAAAAATTTGGCGTACATTTTTTGTGGCATGTTGAATGGGACATCATCAACAATGATTTCGGCGCAGCCATTGCCATCGTAGGCACGGTGGCCAGCGCAGGCATTGCACTGCTGCTCGCTGTGCCCTTGGCGTTTGGTGTGGCTGTGTTTTTAACGGAGACCTGCCCCGCGTGGTTGCGTCGCCCGCTGGGCACCTCGATTGAGTTGCTGGCTGCCGTGCCTTCCATCATCTACGGCATGTTTGGCTTGTTTGTGTTCGCCCCCTTGTTTGCAGACTATGTTCAAGTCCCGCTGCAAAAAATCTTGGGTGGCATGCCTTTGGTCGGGTTCTTATTCGGCGGAGCCACCAACGGCATGGGAATCTTGGCGGCGGGTATTGTGCTGGCCTTTATGGTGTTGCCATTTGTGGCCGCTGTGATGCGAGATGTGTTTGAAATTACCCCTGCCATCTTGCGTGAATCTGCTTACGGTTTGGGATGCACGACGTGGGAGGTGGTTCGCCAAGTGGTGTTGCCTTACACCCAAAAAGGTGTGATCGGGGGCATCATGTTGGGCTTGGGGCGTGCATTGGGTGAAACCATGGCAGTCACATTTGTCATCGGAAACGCCAACAGAATGCCTACCTCGTTGTTTTCTCCTGGGACCTCGATTGCGTCCGTCTTGGCCAATGAATTTGGTGAAGCAGAGGCCTTGCATTTCTCCACCTTATTTGCTCTGGGGTTCTTGCTGTTTGTCATCACGTTTGTGGTGTTGGCGATGGCCAAGATGATGATTTCGCGTGCCGAAAAAGCCAAAGGCAATTGAGAGGTTTGAAATTTCTATGAACAATCAACTTTATACAAAACGCCGCATCACCAGTTTGTTGGGCTTGGTGTTTTCAATGGCTGCCATGGCGATTGGTTTGGCGGTCTTGCTTTGGATTCTTTACGTCCTCTTTGCCAACGGTTTGTCGGCGTTAGATGGCAATTTGCTCACCAGCGATACGCCGGCACCTGGCACTGAAGGCGGTGGATTGCGCAATGCGATAGTGGGGAGTTTGATGATCGTCGGGTTGACGGTTGTGGTCTCCACTCCCGTTGGTATCTTGGCTGGTGTTTACCTCACAGAGTACGGCGACGAAAGCAAAACGGCTGAGTTAACCCGTTTCGTGACGGACATCATGTTGTCTGCCCCTTCCATCGTTTTGGGGTTGTTTGTCTATGCCATTGCGGTGGCGAGCGTGGGGAACTTTTCTGGTTACGCGGGTAGCTTGGCTCTCTCGCTCATCGCGGTGCCTGTGATCATGCGAACCACGGAAAACATGTTGCGCTTGGTGCCTGGAAGCTTGCGTGAAGCGGCTTTTGCTTTGGGAGCGCCGCGTTGGAAAGTCTCGACCTTCATCACATTGCGTGCAGCCAAAAGCGGTGTCATGACCGGATTGTTGTTGGCTGTGGCGCGCATCAGCGGTGAAACGGCTCCTTTGCTGTTTACTGCGCTGAACAATCAATTTTTCAGCACCAATATGGGGGCACCCATTGCCAACCTACCTGTGGTGATTTTCCAATTTGCCATGAGTCCCTATGAAAACTGGGTGCGTTTGGCTTGGGCCGGCGCCTTGTTGATCACTTTGACAGTCCTGGTGCTGAACGTACTGGCAAGGGTTTTCTTCCGCGAAAAAGTCAGCGCCT